>DAOSDI010000005.1:0-45178 GCA_035362275.1 Candidatus Pacearchaeota archaeon
GTTTTTAAATTGCCAGCTCCCGCAATATTACGAGGAAAAATATCTCAAGTAATTGATTCGTATTTATGGCGGGATCCGGGCAATGGATTAAGGCGACCGAATTTGATAGAATGAGGGATGGAAATGAATGAAGAAATTATCGGGGGGTTGTCATCGGGAGAAGCCGCGGCGAGGCTGAAATCCGGCGGCTACAACGAATTGCCGCAACAGCGCCGACAAAGTTTTTGGCGGATTTTTTGGGAAGTGATCAAAGAGCCGATGCTGGCGATTTTGGTTTTGGCCGGCATCGTTTATTTCTTTTTGGGCGCGCCGCAGGACGCGCTTTTGCTGTCGGTGTTCATTGTTTTTACGGTGGGTATCACTTTTTATCAGCAACGCAAAACCGAACGCGCTTTGGAGGCGTTGCGCAATTTATCCAGTCCGCGGGCGCTGGTGATTCGCGACGGGCGGCGCCGGCGCATTGCCGGACGCGAAGTTGTGGTTGGGGACGTCGTCGTTTTAAACGAAGGAGATCGGGTGCCTGCTGATGGCTTGATTCTGGCGGCGACGAATTTGACGGTGGACGAATCGTTTTTGACCGGAGAGGCGGCGCCGGTGTCAAAGTCGGTTTGGGACGGCAAGGCGAAAATGGAAGACGACCGGCCCGGCGGCGACAATCAGCCGTTTATTTATTCCGGGGCGCTGATCACGCGCGGCCACGGATTGGCGCGGGCGGCGGCGATCGGTGCGGCCACGGAAATCGGGAAAATCGGCAAATCGCTGGACAATATCAAAGACGGGCAAACGGTTTTGAGCCGCGAAGTCCGCGGCTTGGCGAAAATTTTCGGCGTCATCGGTTTGACGCTTTGCGTTATGGCGGTGGGATTTTATTGGTTTTTCCGCGGCCGTTTTTTGGAAGGATTTTTGTATGGGTTAACCATCGGCATGTCAATGCTTCCCGAGGAATTTCCCGTGGTGATGGTGGTGTTTTTGGCATTGGGCGCGTGGCGGATATCCAAACGGAAAGTGCTCACGCGCAATCCCGCCGCGATTGAATCGCTGGGAGCGGTGGAAGTCCTTTGCACCGACAAGACCGGCACGCTCACGATCAACCAAATGCGCCTGCGGTCGCTGGCATCGCCGGACGGTATCGCGGATCTGGCCGACTATGCCGGCATTCCGCCGCTCGCGCTGAGCGCGGCGCACAAAGATATTTTGGGATATGCCCTGCTGGCCAGCCAGACGGATCCGTTTGATCCGATGGAAAAGGAGATTAAAAACGCGGCGCAAACTTTTTTGTTTTCGCAAGGCCGGCCGGCGCAAAAATGGCAATTGGTTAAAGAGTATCCGTTTTCCGGCAATCTCTTGACGGTGTCGTATGTTTGGGATACCGGCGCGGGCGATCATTACGCGGTGGCGGCAAAGGGCGCGCCGGAATCAATCATGGAACTCTGCCGTTTGTCCGAAGACGAAAAACAGAAAATTGAGACGCAAATGAACATTTTGCTGGCGCGCGGTTTGCGCTTGATCGCCGCGGCGTTCTGCAAAATTCCCAAAGAAAAAGCCGAGGCCGAACATCAGCGCGAATTTGATTTTGATTTTCTGGGATTTCTGGGGTTTGAAGACCCTTTGCGTCCGTCGGCGGCGGCGGCGGTGGCCGAATGCCGCAAGGCGGGCATTCGCGTGTGCATGATCACCGGCGATTATCCGGCAACCGCTTGCCATGTTGCCCGCCGGGCCGGGTTGGAAAATCCCGATGAATTTATCACCGGCAACGATCTGGCGAATCTTTCCGCCGGGGAATTGAAAGAGAAAATCAAAAATGTGAATGTCTTCGCCCGGATCCTGCCCGAACAAAAGATGCTTTTGGTGGATGCTTTCAAGGAGAGCAAAAGATTGATCGCGATGACCGGCGACGGCGTCAACGATGCGCCGGCGTTAAAAGCCGCCAATGTGGGCATTGCCATGGCCGAGCGGGGCACCGATGTGGCGCGCGAAGCCGCCGATCTGGTACTGCTGGACGATAATTTTTCTTCAATCGTGGCCGGAGTGCGTTTGGGGCGCGCGGTGTTTGACAACATCAAAAAAGCCGTCGCTTATATTTTTGCGGTGCATATTCCCATCGCGGGAATGTCGTTTTTGCCGGTGGCCATGGGCCTGCCGGTGATGTTTTTCCCGGCGCATATCGCGTTCCTGGAACTGGTGATTGACCCGGCGTGCACGGTGGCGTTTGAAGCCGAGCCGGAAGACAAGAATGTGATGCGCCGGCCGCCGCGCCGCCTGGACAAGCCGCTTTTCGGCAAGCGCGCGGCGGCTAAAAGTTTTTTGCAGGGGATGGGGGTTTTTGCGGCGGTATTTTTGCTGTTTCTTTTCGGGGTCGGAGCGAAAATGCCCGAAGAATATGTTCGCGCGATGAGTTTTGCGGCGATCGTGGCCGGAAATCTGGGGCTGATTGTCGCCAATCTTGAACCCGGCCGGCCGTGGAAAGTTTTTACCAACGGCAACAAGGCGTTCGGGTTGATTTTTTTCGGCGCGCTGGCGATGTTGATTCTGGTTCTGTATCTTCCCGCGCTGGAGCGGCTTTTCCATTTTGCGCCGCCGGCGGGAGAGCATTTACTGCTGGCGCTGGCCGCCGGCGCTCTGGGGGCGCTTTTGCCGGAGGCCGTTTTCCGGCAAATTTTTCGGCAGGCCAAGAAATAAAAAAACAAATATCCGCATGGTGCGGATATTTTGGAAATTATTGCGGCGGAGGGGGCGAGATTCGAACTCGCGGTGGCTTTTGGCCACAACGGTTTTCAAGACCGTCTCCTTCAACCGCTCAGACACCCCTCCGTTCTTTTCCATTAAATATGAAAATCGGCCAAAAAGCAAGCGCGCGCATGCCTTGACACGGATTGCGGTTGATATACAATGTGGATACAATGTAGATTAATTTAAAACAATAAAATTATGAGCGAAGTTATTCATTTCAGAACCGATAAAAAGGCCAAGGCCGAAGCGCAAGCGATCGCTAAAAAAATGGGTTTAAAACTTAGTGACGTTTTAAACGCGCTTTTATATACTTTTATCCGTACCAAAGAACTGAATATCGGTTTGGAAAATCCTTCAGACTATTTTATTGATTGCTTAAAACAGGCCAGAGAGGATTTGGAAAATGAGGATGTCTCTCCCGCTTTTGACAATGCCGAGGATGCGATCGAATGGTTGCATGATAAAAATCGCAAATATGCAAATCAAATTTAGCAAATTTTTTTTAAAACAAATTGAAAAAGCACCGGAATTTATAAAATTGGCGTTTGAAAAAAGGTTGCGAATTTTTTTGTTGAATAAACATAATTTGGTTCTTAATAATCATAATTTAAAAGGGAAATATCAAGGATGTAAAAGCATTAATATCAGCGGCGATTGGCGGGCGATTTTTGAAGAATTAAAAAACGGCGATATTTATTTTGAATTTATCGGAACGCATAGCCAATTGTATAAATGATTTTCTAAATTTTTATGGAAAGCAAAAATGTTAAATTGGTGGTTTTTATGCCGATAAACCACGCGGATACGGCGCGCCAAGCTTTGGGCGAGGCGGGCGCGGGAAGAATCGGGAATTATGGTTTTTGTTCGTTTTCCTGCCGGGAACGGGGCGCTATCGCGGGAATGAGAAGTCAAATCCAATGATTGGCATGGCTGGTAATTACGAATCCGCCGCGGAAGAGCGAATCGAAGCGACGGCGCCGCGGGCGATTCTGGCCGAGGCAATCGCGAAAATGAAATCCGTTCACCCGCGCGAAGAAGCGGCGTTTGATATTTGCCCATTGGAAAATTAAAAAATATGAATAAATTTGCCAAAATAATTATTGATGCGCTATTTACGGTTGTTTTAAGTTGTTTATTTATTAATTTTGCCTTAGCCGCACTTTATATGGCGGCGATATATATGCCTGAATCGGTACGCAACTTATCGATTGTGATCAGTTTGGTCGGTATTGGTTTTATTGTGTGGGCGATCTTTCGATCGAAGACCGATACTGTCATAAAAGCTGCCAGTTCGGTTGCTTTGCTCGAAGTCGTTTCGGTCGCGATCGGTGCGTATTTTAGCGGTCAAATGAAAATTATTTATTTGTTGAACACGGCGGTTGCGATATCAAGTATTTATTGTCTACACCGGGCAAAAGCGTCGTGGCAATATTATCTGGCGGTGATTTTGTTCTACTTGTGGCTTGGTTTTCTTTTGGTGCCGAGAGCGGGCATATGATAATTTTCAATGGTAATGGCCTTGCCTCAAAGAACGAAAATCTTTTTGGTAATTTTTTATTCTGATAGCGCTGGCCGTTATCGCGTATTTGGCGGTTTTTGGCCGGGCGCTGCTGCAAAACGAAAACCACGGCGCGATATTCTTTTCCTTGCCGCAGGCGCTGGCTGGCAAGGCGGCGGCAATAGGCAATGGCCAATATTTATCAAAAGAGCCGCAACCGTTCATCAAAGAAATGGAAAGTCAGGGTTTTAAATTCACGGAACAAATGAGCGCCGGATATATTTTTACCAAAGACCGCCAAAACTATGTTTCCACAAGCTGGATGTCTTCATCGCATTTTATGGTGTTTGGCTATGCGCAAAAATTATCCAGTCTAAAAAGTTCGAAAATCAATAAACTCTATGGCGGTTAAACAAGAATTTACAGAATATAACGATATCAACGAGGTGCTGGAATTTTTGTCGCAAGGGGTCAAAGGGATTTTCGGCGATGGCCTGGTGGGATTTTATTTGACCGGCTCTTTGTCGTATGGCGATTTTGAACCGGGACGCAGCGATATTGATCTGGCCGCGGTTTTGAAAGTGTCGTCAAATTCGGAACAGATTGAAAAAATCGGAAAACTGCACCAAGCGGTGGAGCAAAAATTCAAACAATGGGCAGGCCGGATTGAGTGTTCTTATATCCCGCGAGCAATGCTGGCTGAAGTCTTGCCGCCCAAAGAACCGCGGCCGTATTTTGGCGCCGGGATTTTTTATCCGGCGGCGGATTATGGCAATGAATGGCTGATCAACCGGCATTTTCTTTATCAAAACGGGGTCACGATTATCGGCCCGGATTTCAAAACTTTGGCCGCGCCGGTGGAGATCAAATATCTAAAAGAGGCGTGCATCCGCGATCTGCGCCAAGAATGGTTGCCCAAGATTAATGATGAGAAGTTTTTGGCCAACAGCCATTACCAGTCATATGTGGTTCTAAACCTTTGCCGGATCCTTTATGCTATTGCCAACGGCGATGCGGTTTCCAAAAAAGTTGCCGCGAATTGGGCAAAGGAAAAATATCCGCAATTTGCAAATTTGATTCAAACCGCCCAAGCCTGGCATTATGGCATTGAAATAAACCGCCGGCTGGAAACCGCGGAATTCATCAGATTTGCGGTTACAAATGTCAATGAATCGGGGTTTCAAATTTTATGAAAAAAATTGTGGCGATTGGCGGCGGAGAGATCGGTCGGGCAGGCTATTCCGTTGAAACCGGCGAGATAGACAAAGAAATAATCCGGTTATCGGGGAAGAAAAATCCCAAATTACTTTTCATTCCTACGGCCAGTTCGGATTCGGAGCTTTATTATAATGACATTAAAAAACATTTCGGCGACACACTGGAATGCGAAACAGACGCTTTATATTTAATAAAAGAAAAGCCGTCTAAAAAGGAAATCGAAAAGAAAATTTTTGGTGCGGATATTATTTATGTTGGCGGCGGAAACACGCTTAAAATGATGAAAGTATGGAGGGCGCAGGGGGTTGATAATACCCTTAAGCAGGCCTATGACAAAGGTATAATCCTTTCCGGGGTGAGCGCGGGCGCGATCTGTTGGTTTGAATCGGGCCACAGCGATTCAATGAAATATTATAAACAGGGGAATTGGGATTATATCAAAGTTAAAGGAATCGGTTTGGCCAAAGGAATATTTTGTCCACATTACGATGGGATGACCCTTGGTTTGCCGAGAAAGGATTATTTCCAACAGATGATCAAAAATAACGGCGGCTTTGGGATCGCAGTCGAAAAAGATTGCGCCATTGAGATTGTTGATGGCAAATATTTTAAAATTATTGCTTCAACGCCCGGCGCCAGTGCGTATAAAGTTTTTAAAAATGGCAAAAGGGTTGTTTCGGGAAAAATAGAACAAAAGGCAGAAATGGCGCCAATCGAAGTTTTATACAAGAAATCATAAACAAAATAATTTCGCAGAAAATGGAAAGTTTTAATTTTGAAGGGAAAAATTCGCTGGTGGTTTTTGTTGAAACGATGGAAGTTGACGAGGGAGTGGAGTGCGATGTTTATGAATTTGTCGGCGACAAGAGCAAGGATTTGGGAATTATTCGGATTAAGGCGGGATGCAAAACGCCGCTGCAAAAAGTTTTAAAAGGAACGCGCACGATTGAGGGATATATTTCGGGCAAGGGCGGATTGGCAATTATCGGCCGCGGCGGCAAGGAAAAAATTTATAACGCGGAAAAAAGGTTTGAGGTGGAAGTTAAGATTGGCGAGTTGATGCAATGGCAAGCCGCGCCCGATTCGGATTTGGAAGTTATAGAATTTCGGAAACTTGGTATATGTTGCTTGACACAATATATACTAAAATGATATATAGTATACATTAACGCAGATAACATATACTAATTATGGCAGTAGAAATCGGCAGAAATCAAAAACAGAAAGAAGGATTTGATTCTTTTGTTCCTTTTCCGTTTCCGCCTGACGGAATCTTTAACTTGGCTCAATCCACATTAATAAAAACTTCGGAGGCGGCGAGGTTGATTGGAAAGCTTGACGGGATTACGCATACGCTTCCAGATGTTGATTATTTTTTGACAATGTTTGTTAAAAAAGATGCTACATCATCGGCGCAAATAGAAGGAACGAAAGCCACGATGATTGATGCGATTGAGAAGAGCGGCGGGGTTGCGACTTCTGAAACCGATGCTGATGATATTTTGTTCTATATCAAGGCGCTTGATTATGGTATTGAACGGCTGAAAAATTTTCCTCTGTCGTTAAGATTGATAAAAGAAATTCATAGCCGTCTTATGGCCGGTGCGCGAGCGAGCCATTTTTCCAATCCGGGTGAGTTTAGAAAATCACCAAATTGGATCGGCGGAACAACGCCGGCAAATGCGTTATTTGTGCCGCCGTCAGTTGAGGAAATGCATCGTGCCCTAAATGATTTTGAGAGATTTCTTCATAATGAAGAGGTGACTTTTCCCTTGGTTCATATTGCATGTACGCATGCCCAATTTGAAACGATTCATCCATTTTTAGATGGTAACGGACGAACCGGCCGATTGCTTGTAACAATGCTTCTATGCCATAGAAAGCTTTTGGAAAGACCGGTGCTTTTTCTCTCGTCTTATTTTAAGAAACATCAGAAAATATATTACCAAAAGCTCAATGAATATCATTTTGGAAAGGTTGAGGATTGGGTTGATTTCTTTTTGGACGGAGTTATCGATACGGCCAATGAATCAATTTTGATTTCAAAAAAAATTACAAAAATTCGCGAACAGGATTTGGAGAAAATCCAATCGCTTGCAAAAAGGGAATCGGAGAGCGGCGTAAAGGTGTTAAGAAAATTATACGCCCAGCCGATAATAACATCAAAAACGATGATGGAGTGGACCGGTTTTACCAGGGCAGGGGCGCAAAAAGTCATAGACCGGTTTATAAAGATCGGGATTTTGGAATTAAAGGAAAACAAGACCGGCTATGATCGTTCTTATATCTATCGCAGGTATACTGACGCATTTTTAAGCTAGGGCCTAGGAATATTAGGAATATTCCCAGTCGGAGATCGCGGCCACCGGCCAGCGCGACGCGAAAAGCTTCAAAAAATGGGCAAAGGAAAAAATCGACCGCGATTACCGCAAAAAGATATTTTTCCCCTTCGCCCGCAAAAGGGGTTTCTAATTACGGCTTAAACCGGAATATGGAAATGAATAAGGTTTTGCGGCTAACTGACCAAAAAGAATGGCGGAAATGGCTGGAGATGAATCATGGCAAGGAAAAGGCGGTTTGGCTGGTATATTATAATAAAAAAAGCGGCAAAGCGCGCATTGCCTATAACGATGCCGTGGAGGAGGCGCTGGCGTTTGGCTGGATTGACAGCACGGTAAAAAAGCTGGATGAAAATTCTTCGGCGCAGAGGTTTACGCCGCGCAATCCAAAAAGCGGTTATTCGCAGGCGAATATTGAGCGGTTGCGGCGGCTTGTGGCGGAGGGGCGGGTGATTCCGGCGGTGCGAAAAGAGGTTGCGGCGGTGTTGGCGAAAAAGTTTGTGTTTCCGCCGGACATTATGGCAAAAATAAAAGCCAATAAAACCGCGTGGAAAAATTACCGGAAATTTTCGCCGGCGTATAAGCGGATCCGCATTGGTTATATCGAAGGCGCAAGATTCCGTCCCGAAGAATTCAAAAAACGACTGGATAATTTTGTAAAAAAAACGGAAAAAAATAAAATTTTCGGTTTTGGCGGCATTGAAAAGTATTATTAGGCAATAGCCATGAATTTGAAATTTAATTTTAGCGGTCAACAATGGAAGACATCGTTTGAAAGATAATGCGGGTGTTGACACTATAATATTTTTTGATACGATACCTATATCGGTGTAGTGTTAAGCGCGCTCATCGATCCGCATTTGCGGGTGTAGAGGTGAAATATCTTCTCACGAGCAGATAACAGGTCGGCCCCTGTATTGTTGTTAAATCCATAGGGTGTATATCTGTAAGCGCTTAATTGTTATTAAGCGTTTTTATTATTTATTAAATTTATGAACACAAATCAAAAATTTAGTTTCAATGTGTCTTCTTTTCGCCATCAGCATGAGACGGCGGACGGAAGAAAGTTATGCGTCTTTACTGTTCCCGTTGGCAACGTTCCCAATGAATGGTCAGAGTGGCGTGAGGTAAATGTGAGGGACACGCAAAAACGGAGTGATGTCTTCAATGCGATCGTCGACACGCTTAAAAACAATCCTGAGGAAATGATCTTCAGGAATCTTGGAATAACTATCGTTGCGCCATCAGTAGAATTTAATAATAAAACCAATACCGTCACGGTTACTTTCGCCGATAAAAACAAGCATGGTATTGCAAATGGTGGCCATACTTTTGAAGCGATCCAGCAAGCTCTCTCGGAGGGATCCATAGACGGAGCTCTTGTAAAAGTCGAATGTATAACTGGAGAAATAGAACATGATTGGCTTCGTGGAATAGTCGATGGTAGAAATCGATCAAGAGCCGTTAAAGATGAATCTCTCGAAAATCTAGCACGATCTTATGATTCCATAAAAAATGTCTTGACCGATCCGCTGTATAAAGACAGGATCGCGTATTCCGAATTTGAATTAAACGAAAACAACAGAAAAAAAGATATCTCTATCAGAGAGATACTTTCTTACATCTACTGTTTAGACCAGTTTGACAGAAACACTCATCCCATAGAGGCTTATTCATCTAAAGGGGCAGTGGTTGAGTATTATGCTGGTATTGACGAAAAGGGACAGAAGCGCACTTATGTTATTGAAAAGGCAAGCAAAATTCTTTCTAACATTGTGAGATTACGAGACATCATATATCAAGAGCTCCCGCAGGCTTACAATGGTTCCGGACTCGCTTTCGGGAAAAATACTACCATGGGTATTGTCACCAATGAGGATAATCCTCGTCCCCTTCGATTTATCAAAGGAACCGCAAGGTGGACTTATCCAGATGCCTTTATCTATCCGATACTTGCGGCGTTTAGAAAATACATTGATCACAGAGGATGGAAGTGGACGCAAGACCCATTTGATGTTTGGAGAAATAAGAAAAATGATGTAGCTGCTACGCTTAAGGATGCATTCGGGACATACCAATCGCCGAACAAAATGGGTAAAGCTACATTAGCATGGCGAACATTCTATGATGTAATTTAATTTTGAATTCGGATTATCTGAGCAAGACCTAACTCTCGCGATTACATTTATCAGGGGTTCAACCCCTGATAATATTTGATGGCAAACAAAGAATTTATTCGGTGAGACAAAGTTTTGAAAATTGGAGTTAAGATCGGCGAAACAATGCAATGGCAGGCTGATGATGATTCGGATTTGGAGGTTTATGATGTTTGTTATCCGCCGTATGAAACCGGCCGATTTCAAAATTTGCCTTGAGATTCATTTTTGATTGGACAAGTCGCGGATAACAGGGTAGGGTTAAATAAAGGTCAGAGTTTGAGGCAATTAAAATTAAAAATTTAAAAATATGAAAGGATTTGTGGGCAATATTGAAGATTTAACCGAGGAAAATGAAAATTTTCGCAAGGTAATCTACACCGGCAAATTCAGCCAGTTGGTGGTGATGAGTTTAAAACCCGGCGAAGAAATCGGCGCCGAGGTTCACGAGACGCACGATCAGTTTTTCCGCTTTGAAAAGGGTAAAGCCAAGGTGACGATTGACGGCAACGAATACCAGGTGGAGGACGATTTTGCGGTGATCGTGCCCGCGGGCGCGAATCACAATGTGGCCAATACCGGCGACGAAGAGGTGAAGCTCTATACCATCTACTCTCCCGCCGAACATCGGGAAGGCGTGATTCACGCCGCCAAAGAGGATGCGGCGGCCGACGACGAGCATTTTGACGGCGTTACCACCGAGCAATAATTTGGTTGCCGGTCAAAAAACGCGGGATCACCGCGTTTTTTGCGTTGCAAACGGCGCTGTTTTTGATATGCTGATAAATATATTGAAATCACATTTAGAAACCGCACTAAAAGTGCGAAAATTAAGAAATCAAATGATTTCAATAATTTCCATCGCCAGTGCGGGTTTGTCGCGCGATGCGAATAAACTACGCCGGGGCAGAGCCCCGACGTATTCCGGCGCTCCGCTTCGCTACGCGATCGGAAAAGTTTGTTTCCCCGCCATTCATCCCCGGGGCAAAGCCCCGAGGTATTCTGGCGGGTAAATAAAGCCATAAAATCATAAACACAAAATTATGGACGACGAAGTTTTAATCTGCCAGAGTTGCGGCATGCCGATGGCGGCTTCCGAAGACTTTGGCACCGACGCCGACGGCGGGCAAAACCGGAATTATTGCCGTCATTGCCGCCAAGAGGGAAAATTTACCGCTGAGGTGGAATTGCCGGAGTTTATTAAGATGCAAGTTAAAATCGCGGTGGAAAATTTGGGTATGGACGAAGAGGAAGCCCGCGCGGTGGCCGAAATGACTTTGCCGGAATTGAAGCGCTGGCAAAAAGAGTGAGTCGTTTTTATGTAGAATTTTAAATTGCCGATAATATATGCAAAAAACAATCCAAATTTTGATTCTGGCCGGCGCCCTCTTGATTCTGGCCGCCGTCTTTGTGCTTTTGTCGCCTTTTAAAAATACGCCAGTGGTGGAAGCGCCGGGGGAAACCGGCGACGGGGATGAGCAAACGCAAACGATTGACGAAAAGTATTGCAACGGCTTTTCGCCCGAATCCTGTCCGGATGGTTGCGCGGTTTGCCCGCCGTGCGAAATTTGCAGTTCAATCCAGTGCCGCTTGGAAGCGTCTTGCGCGGCGATCGGGTTTGACAAAGATTGGTATCACGGCAATGTGGTGATTGACGAAACGCCGCCGTTGCCGGATAACGGCGGTGGTCAGGGAGAAGGCGTTGGTATGGCCAACCCCGCCTCAGTTTACTGCGTTGATCAAGGCGGCAAACCGGAAATCCGGGAGGGCGAAGGCGGACAATACGGAATGTGCGTTTTTGCCGACGGCCGCCAATGCGATGAATGGGGATTTTTCCGTAGCGGTGTTTGCGGCGATCCGTCGGATGGCGGCGGCGCGAATGTTGACGGTGTTGTTTGCGGGCGGGAAAATTGCCACGGGTTGGATATCAAATGCGGGCCGAACCCCGCTGAAATTTGTACCATGGAATATCGCTTGGGCGACAAATGCCTGCGATTGGCAAATTGCGGGGTAAAAGACGGCGTTTGCCAACAAATTCCCAGCGCGGCGTTTGACGCCTGCAAAACCTGCGTGCAAAAATGCGAAACCGATTTTGCCAACGACCCGCAAGGCGCGTTTGCCTGCGAAGCGCAATGCGAATGATTTTTGACAAACTTGATGCCATACATTAGGATTAAGTTAATCTTAAGATAAACTTAATGGAAACAAAAAACCAAACAATAATCGGGCTTAAAGAGTTGCGCGAAAATACTGATTTTTACATTAATGCCGTTAAAAGAGGAAGGTCTTTTGTCGTGGTTCGAAAATCAAAACCAGTGTTTAGAATATCTGCCGCGGATCAAGATGAAGGATTGTGGGAAACGGTAATTGATTTTACCAAAATTAGAAAAGGCGGCGTGCCCATTGATGAAATATTGTCTCGCTTATAAATATGGCGGATAAAATTCGGAAAGCTTTGGATAAATTATCGTCCAAAGAAAGGAAAGCCATTGATGGTTTGCTAGTTAAGATAAAGAATAGGCAATTTGACGGTTTGGATTGGAAAAAATTGAAAGGACGGGATGACATTTACAGGGTTCGGAAAGGCGAAATGCGAATAATCTACCGATTGAATGCAAGCGGCGGCGTTGTTGTTTTGGAAATCGGCAGAAGAAATGACATAACTTATAATTTTTGATTGAAAAACATTTATGATTGGAATCTGTTTGTAAATTAAAACTTATGCAAGATATTCTGATCCAAGCGCTTACGCTGGCGTATGGGAGCACCGGAATTGTTGGCGTGGCGGCTTATTGGCCGACGATAAAAGACCTTTGGCGCGGAAAACCGAGTGCCAATGTACCGTCTTATTTTATCTGGGTGGCGACAAACAGCATTACTTGGCTGTACGGATTGTTGATTTTAAAAGATATTCCGTTCATATTTGTTTCCAGCCTTTATTTGTTTGCCAACGGGCTGACATTAGTTATGCGCTTAAGGATCAAAAATTGACCATGCCAAAGAAGAAATTTTATGCCTATCAGGTTGGCGGAGAAAAGGGGGTAACCGACAATTGGAACGAGTGCGCCGAGATTGTGGGCGGGCAGTCGGGGGCAAAATATAAATCATTTGAAAGCGAGGATGAGGCGCGGCGGTGGCTGGAGGCGGGCGCGGATTATGCCGTCCGGCATATCGCGCGCGAGCCGGGAATCTATTTTGACGCGGGCACCGGGGGCGGCAACGGCGTGGAGATCAGCGTTACCGACAGCCGGGGGCACGGTTTGCTCCATCGGGTTCTGCCCGAGGATGAGTTGAGCGCCTGCGGCCATCACTTGCTTGAGCGCGGTCGGACGAACAATTTCGGCGAACTTTTGGCGTGCAAATACGCCCTGCAAATCGCGCTGGAAACCGGGATGGAAAAAATTTTTGGCGACAGCAAATTGGTGCTGGATTTTTGGTCCAAGGGGTTGGTCAAGAAAAGCATGGACAGTGAAACGATTTCGCTGGCGGATGAGGTTGCCAAACTGCGCAAGAAATTTGAGCGCTTGGGCGGACGCCTGGCGCGTATTTCGGGCGGTGCCAATCCCGCCGACTTGGGATTCCACAAAAACTGATTTTCCGTTAGCGGACATTCCAACATTCTTGAGGATGTTGGAATGTCCGCTAACGGGGGAGATTTGACTTTGGGGTAAAAAGGGGGTAGATTTAAGGCGTAACCCGGGAGCGGGATATTTTTTTGGGGAGGAATAAGGAAATAAAGCAAAAATGGAAGAAATATCCGTGGCGGCGCACACTGCGTTTGAGATCGGGGGCATCGCCATCACCAATACCGGTTTTTGGATAATTTTGCTGGCGGCGGGCCTGGCGGTGTTTTTGCCGTCGGTGTTCGCCAAAGCGAAGATCGTGCCCGGCAAAATCCAAAATCTGCTGGAATTTGTTTTGGAAACTTTTTTGAATTTTTGCGATTCCATCACCAATTCGCGCAAAAAAACCGAAGAAATTTTTCCGTTCGCGATGACGCTGTTTCTGCTGATTTGGGCGGCGAATCTGGTGGAGCTGATTCCCGGCCTGGGGACTTTTTCCATCTTGCGCGCGCCCAGTTCCGACCTGAATTTTACCATCGCGCTGGCGGCGTTATCAATGCTTTATGTTAATTATCTGGCGCTGAAAAACTTGGGGCTTGTTCCTTATTTGGGCAAGTTTTTTAATTTCAAGAATCCGATCTTGCTGTTTGTGGGGATTTTGGAGCTGATGGGGGAATTCACGCGCATCATTTCATTGTCAATGCGGCTTTTCGGCAACTTGTTTGCCGGAGAGGTGCTGTTGATCGTGGTGTCCACCGGCATTCATTGGTCGCTGGCCTATTTGGTGCCGCTCCCGTTTTTGGGGCTGGAAACGCTGGTGGGTTTTCTGCAGGCGTTCATATTTTCCTCGCTGATCGTGGTGTTTTATTCCACGGCCACGGAGGCGCACGCTTAATTTTTCAATTTTCAATAAATTTTCAATGCTCCAATGATCAAACAAAGCCAAATTGAGGAGATTTCGTTTGGAAATTGGTTCATTGGCTAATTCAATGAAAATTGAAAATTATGAGCGGCAATAGTCAAAATTCATTGGCGGCGGCAATGGCGATCGGGTTGGAGCTGGGGTTTTTGATGGTGTTGCCGCTGGCGGTTTTTCTGCTTTTGGGAGTTTGGCTGGACAAAAAATTTGGCACAATGCCGCTGTTTGTGATAGTATGTTTGCTGGCGGGGCTGGGTGCGGTTTTTTTGGAAGTCAAAAGGATAATTTTGCCGTTTCTTGAAAAAAGGTCAAAAAACAATAATAAATGATAAATTATCATTGATAATTAAAATCAATAAATTTAACCAACCAAAAATATGGAGTTAGAAGTAATGAAACAATTGGCCGCGGCGCTGGCCATCGGCTTGGGTGCCATCGGGCCCGGATTGGGCATCGGTTTTATCGGCCGCGGCGCCATGGAGGCGATCGGGCGCAACCCGGAAGCGTCGGGAAAAATCAGCACCAATATGATTTTGGCGATTGCGTTTACGGATGCCATTGCGATTTTCGCGTTGGTGGTGGCGCTGATCATCATTTTCATTTAGTCTTTCTAAGGCGCCTTCCACAAATAACTTCCACACCATACCCACATCTTTGCCCCATATTTCAAATTTCTTCGGGCGCAATATTTTCAATGTAGCGAGAGGCTACATCTCAAATATTGCTTGGTCAGAAATTTGAAATCTGAGCCAAACCTGCGGGCAATATATGGAAGTTATTTGTGGAAGGCGCCTAAGACGGCGGAGTTTTGTTCTCCGCGGCTTGTTCCGCGCGCCGGAACAGGCCGGGAAGCGCAAAAATCAGAATTTTTCGTTTCGTTTTTAATTTAATATGAATTTTTAATGTGATTTTGTTTGAAAATTGAAACATTAGAAATTTATTGAAAATTGGAAACTGAAAATTGAAAATTTATCATACTATGGAAGGAGGCGGTTTGGGAATCGATCCGAAAATTTTAATCGGGAACGTCATCAGTTTCACCGTTTTACTGCTGATTTTGAAGCGATATGCCTATCGGCCGTTTTTGACGGTTTTGGAAAAACGCCGCCGGAAAATCGCGGAAGGAGTAACCAAAGCCGAAGAAGCGGAAAAATCGCTGGTTAAAATCCGCGCGCTGGGCGAGGAGATGCGCGCCGCGGGAGAGAAGAAGGCGAAAGAATTGGCCGCTCAGGCCGAAATGAAGGCCAAGGACAGGGCGGGCGCAATTTTGGCTCAAGCCGAGAGCGAAAAGCAAAAAATTATTGACGCCGCGCGGATGGCGATGGAGAAAGAAGGAATGCGGGAAAAGGAGCGTCTTTCCCAAGAGGCGCTTGACTTGGCGCTGGCGGTTTCGGAAAAATTTTTGGCGCAAAAAATTACCAAAGAACAAGATAAAAAATTGATTGAACAGTTGGCGGCAAAGTTATAATAATTTCTTGTCGCAAGGGGCCGGCCCTTGCGATTATGCGGGAACGACCCCTTTTTATGAACAGCAAAAAAGCGATAAAAATTTGGACGGCGGCGCTGGTGAAGGAATGTTCGGGCAAATCCGCCGGCGAGCAGAAAAAAATTATTTTGCGGCTGAAAGAGATTTTGGGGGCCCAAAAAAGAGATTATTTGCTGGCAAAGATCGTTTCATCGGCGCTGGAAGAAATGAAAAAGCGGGCGAAATTTGAAATCACATTCGCCCGCGAGCATGATTTGGCGATGCGCGCCCGGCTGGAAAAGAAACTTGCCGAGTGTTTGGGCGCGAGCGAAGATGCCGACATTAAAATAAATCCTTCAATCATCGGCGGGTTTGTCGCGGCCACCGACGGATACCGGATGGACGCGTCAATAAAAGGGCAAATTGAAAAACTCAAGAAGTTAAAAATGTAAAAATCAAAAATCAAAATTGAGGAAATTTTATATATTATGGGAATTTTTCGGAGAAAAATTCCAGTTCCAAAATTTTTCATTTTGATGTTTAAACTTTTAATTTGAAATATGGATAAAATCGAACAATTTCGGCGGCAGTTGGAAAACGACCGGCCGGCGGCAAAAATTGACGAAATCGGCCAAGTCGTGGAAGTGGGCGACGGCGTGGTAAAAGCGTCGGGGTTGATGAATGTGGAAAATTTTGAAATGGTGGAATTTGAAAATGCCAAAGTTTTCGGATTGGCGATGAATTTGGAAGAATATGAAACCGGCATTGTGGTGCTGGGGCCGGATGATGCGATCAAGGAAGGCGATACGGTGAAGCGCACCGGCAAAACCGTGTCCGTGCCCGTCGGGCCGGAATTGATCGGGCGCGTGGTGGATCCATTGGGGCGGCCGGTGGATGGCAAGGGGCCGATCAGCGCCAAGGAAGAATACTTGATTGAAAGACCGGCGCCGGGCGTGATTGACCGCCAACCGGTGAAAACGCCGTTGCACACGGGGATTTTGGCCATTGACAGCTTGGTTCCGATCGGCCGCGGCCAGCGGGAATTGATTCTGGGCGATCGCGGTTTGGGTAAGACCGCCATTGCGGTGGATATGATTTTGAACCAGAAAGACGACAAGAACCGGCCGGTTTGCATTTATGTTGCCTGCGGCCAGAAAAAATCCAAAGTAAAACGCATGGTGAAGATTTTGGAGGATGCCGGCGCAATGGAATACACGATCGTGGTCGCGGCGTTTGCCGACGATCCGGCGGCAATGCTCTATCTGGCGCCTTATGCCGGGTGCGCGATGGGCGAATGGTTCCGCGATCACGGGCAGGATGCGGTGGCGGTTTATGACGATTTGACCAAGCAGGCGTGGGCGTGGCGCGAAGTGTCGCTGGTCTTGCGCCGCCCGCCGGGCCGCGAGGCTTATCCGGGAGACATCTTTTATCTTCATTCGCGCTTGCTGGAGCGCGCCGCGCGGCTGTCGGAAAAATTGGGCGGCGGTTCGCTCACCGCTCTGCCGATCGTGGAAACCCAGGCGGGCGATATCTCCGGCTATATTCCCACCAATGTCATTTCCATCACCGACGGCCAGATATTCTTAAACCCGGCGCTTTTTTACAAGGGCCAGCGCCCGGCGATTGATGTGGGAACATCGGTTTCCCGCGTGGGGGCCAGCGCCCAGTTGCCGGCGACCAAGAAAGTGGCCGGAACCTTAAAGCTTGATTTGGCGCAATTCCAGGAATTGGAAAGATTTTCCGAATTTACCGAAGAATTGGATCCGCAAACGCGGCAGTTGCTGGAGCGGGGCAAGCGGATGCGCGAACTGCTGAAACAAGCCGATCTCCAGCCATTGCCGTTTGAGAAGGAAGCGGTGATTATTTTCGCCGGCGTGAAGGGCTTTTTGGACGATTTGCCGCTGGAATCAATCGCGCAGTTTAAAGAAGATCTGCTGGAGGCGGTTGAGGAATCCGCGGCACAGACCATTGATAAAATCCGCGCGACGGAGAAATTTGAGGGCGAAGTTGAGGCCAAGCTGGAAGAAATTATCAAGAAAGTCAAGAAAATTTAAAACGCAAGAATCAAGAATTAAGATTTAGGAATTTTTGTCTATGGAATTAAAGGAAATCCGGCTAAAAATTGAATCGGTGGCCAATATCCATAAGCTTACCGGCGCGCTGGAAACTTTGTCGGCGCTGAAAATGAAAAAATCCCAGAAAATCGCGCTGGAATCGCGTCCGTTCGCCCAGCGGCTGGGGCGGCTGATCCGCCGCGTGGAGCCGACGCTGAGAGACAAGGTGAAATTGCGCAAGCGCAAACTGCGCACCGCGCTGGCGGTGGTAATCGCCAGCGACCGGGGGTTTTGCGGCTCTTTCAATCAAAACATTCTCAAAAATGCGGAAAATGAAATCAAAAAATTGGAGAAAAAATCGCCGGTGACCGTGTTGCCGGTGGGCAAAAAAGCGATTGCGTTTTTCAAAAAACGCGACCGGGAGTTTAAAAGAAGCGTTGTCGGCGTGGGCGATTACGGCACGCTGGAAGAATTGAAGCCGCTGGCGGATTTTATTATCAAGGCTTACATCGCCAGCGATTATCAGCGGGTTTATCTGATGTGGACGGATTTTATTTCAACTTTCCGCCAAAAACCGAAAATGATGCAGTTGTTGCCGCTGGAATGGAAAGAGCTGAAGGAGTTTGCGCATCAAGCCGAAACTGATGCCGAGAGCGCCGAGACAATGATTGAACCTTCGGCGGAGATGCTGGTTAAAGAAATCATTCCCCAGATGGTGATGTATTTGATTTATCAATGCGTTTTGGAAAGCAACGCCTCGGAGCATTCGGCGCGAATGACGGCGATGCGCAACGCGTCGGATAACGCGCGGGAACGGGTGGCCGAACTTACGCTGGAATACAACAAGGCGCGGCAAGAGCAAATCACCAAAGAAGTGTGCGAAATTTCATCGGCGAAAGAAGTCCTGGGTTAGTGCAAAATGCAAGAATCAAGATTTAGGAATTTTCATATATCATTGGAATTTTTCGGAGAAAAATTCCAGTTCCAAAATTTTTCATTTTGATATTTAAATTTTAAATTTGAAACATGGCTAAAATCACGCAAATTATCGGTCCGGTGGTGGACGCAGAGTTTGAAGAAGGCAAATTGCCGTCGCTGGGAGGCACGCTGGAGGTTGCCGGCAAGAAATTAATTTTGGAGGTTCAGCAGTATACGGGCGGCAATACCGCGCGCTGTTTGGCGATGGGTCCCACCGAAGGATTGCGCCGGGGGGAGGAAGTGAAAGACACCGGCAAGACGATCACGGTACCGACGGGCAAAGCGGCGCTGGGACGGCTTTTTGACGTGCTGGGCGAACCGATTGACGGATTGGGCGAAATCAAAGGCGGAACGCGCTATTCGGTGTTTCGCCAAGCGCCCGATTATGTCCGGCAAAAGGGAGAGGTGGAAATTTTGGAAACCGGCGTTAAGGCGCTGGATTTGCTGTGTCCCATGCCCAAAGGCGGCAAAATCGGCCTGTTTGGCGGCGCCGGCGTGGGCAAAACGGTGTTAATTCAGGAGCTTATCCGCAACATCGCCAAAGTACATAAGGGCGTGTCGGTGTTTGCCGGCGTGGGCGAACGGACGCGCGAAGGCAACGACATTTATTTGGACATGAAGGAAAGCAAGACTTTGGATAATACCGTGCTGTTTTTCGGCCAGATGTCGGATCAGCCGGGGGTGCGTTTCCGCGTGCCGTTTTCGGCAGTGGCCGCCGCCGAATATTTCCGCGATGAGGAAAAAAAAGATGTGCTGTTGTTCGTGGATAATGTGTTTCGGTTCGTGCTGGCGGGCTGTGAGGTCTCGGCGCTGATGGGACGCATTCCTTCGCAGACGGGGTATCAGCCGACGCTGTTTACCGAGATGGGATCGCTGGAAGAAAGAATCACTTCGGGCAAAGACGGCTCCATCACTTCCATGCAGGCGGTTTATGTGCCGGCCGATGACTACACCGATCCGGCGGTGGTGGCGATCTTTTCTCATCTTGATTCGTCACTGGTGTTGAGCCGCAATGTGGCGTCGCTGGGCTTGTTCCCGGCGGTGGATCCGCTGGCGACCAATTCGTCAATTTTGAATCCCCACATCGTGGGCGAGCGGCATTATCGCGTGGCATCGGGCGTGGCGCAAATCCTTCAGCGCTACAAGGAATTGCAAGACATCATCGCGATCTTGGGCGTGGAAGATCTCTCCGATGAAGACAAGCTTATTGTCAATCGGGCGCGCAAAATCCAGAAATTCCTGACCCAGCCGTTTTTTGTGGCCGAAGTGTTTTCGGGAAAGCCGGGCAAGTATGTCAGGCTGGAACAAACGATTGAGGGGTTTGAACGGATTATCGCCGGTGAATTTGACGATCGCCCCGAATCGGATTTTTATATGAAGGGCGGCATTGAAGAAGTCATCAACAATTAAAAATTTAAAAATAAAAATGAAAAATTTAGGAGTTATAAAAAATTCCTTGATTTTTCGTTTTTCGTTTTTACTTTTTAATTTATTATTGTGTTGGTTGAAATTTTAACCCCAAAAGGATTGGAATTTTCCGGGCCGGCGGAGAAAATCGTTTTACCCTCTGCCAGCGGCGAGATTGCGGTTTTGCCGGGCCATGTGCCGCTGATTTCGGTGCTGAAAGCCGGCAAAATGAAAGTGATCGCCGCAAAAAAGGATTTTGAAAAAGAAATTGAAGGCGGCGTTTTGGAAGTGGGAAAAGAAAAAATCGTCATCCTGCTCAAAAAATTCTGATGCTTCGTTCAAAGAAAAAATTTTCCCGAACGGACGGGCGGGGCTTGATTTGAGAGGATTTTTCTGATAGTCTGGCCTTATGATTCGGCTGGTTGTTTTTGATTTTTTAGGCACTTTGGGCGATTATGACCCGGCGGGGCCGCGCCGGGTGTTTGAAAGATTGAAAGAATTCAATTTGCCCGTGAGCGAAGAAAAAACCGCCGGCCGGTTGGCCGAGGTTTTGCCGGAATGCCTTTCGTGCGCCGGGGATTGGCCGGAGTTTGCCGACAGAATCATTCAAAAACTGGGCATTGTGCTGGAGGCCGACCGCCGCGAAGCGCTGGCGGCGTTTCTGGGAAAAAAACCGGCATATAGACTGTTTGGCGACGCCGGCGAAGCGACTAAATTGCCGCAAAGGAAGGCGATTCTCACTTTGAGTCCAAAGTTTGCCATCGCCAATATTTCCGAACTGCGCCATTTTGAAATTTTTTCGCCCGATGTTGCCGGCGCGGCCAAGCCCGATCCGGCGGCATTCCTGGCGGTGTTGGAAAAAATGAAGGCTGATCCCGAAGAAACGGCGATGGTGGGCGACAGCTTGGAAAACGATATTTTGCCGGCGCAGTCGTTGGGCATCAAGCCGATTTTGCTGGATCGCGACGATAAGATTAAAGGCGTCAAACCGCCCGTTGTCAAAATCAAAAGTTTGAAAGAACTGAAAAAGTATTTGTAGCATTGAAAATTGCGCGTAATCGCGCCTTGGGCCTGTAGTCAAGTGGTAAGACGCCGCATTCGCATTGCGGAAGCGCGAGTCCGATTCTCGCCAGGTCCACCGGCGGCAATTCCAAATCTGTCGTTCCGTTTGCGAGTGTATTTTTTTAGATGGTATTATGACTGAAATTTTGAAAAACCGCCGCGACTCCGGCAAATCGTTTACCGATAAACGCATTGCCGGATTGGCTTTTGTTTTTTTTAATTCGTTCAAAAATCAGCCTTCCGGGCTGATTTTTTGGCGCTTGAACGCGATATGATCAGTTTATTTCCCAAAGACGGCGTTTTTTATCAGCTTTTTGAAAAACAAGCCGAGAAGATCGGCGAAGCCGCGCGGCTTTTGTCGGTGGCCGTGAAAGATCCGCAAAAAATCAAAGAAGTCGCGGCAAAGCTGAAAGCGCTGGAACAGAGCGCCGACGAGATCGGCCACGAATTGATTGAAAATTTGCGCCGCAATTTTATCACGCCGCTGGACGGAGAGGATATTGATCTTTTGCGGCAAAATCTTGACGACATTATTGATTTCGTTGAGAGAGCGGTCAACCGGATATCAATATACCACATCGCTTCGCCGCTTCCCGGGGAAATGGAGAATTATGTCCGGATAATCATCGCCGCCGCCCGCGAGATCAGGGACGGCGTGCGGGAAATAAAAAACGTGAAAAAATTTCGGGAAAGCCTGCATCATCGTTGCCGCCGGCTGAATGATCTGGAAAACCAAGGAGATGAAATCAACCGCCGGGCGCTGGGCGGATTGATGGCGGTGAAGGATGTGTCCTGCGGCAAGCTGATTGAGATCATCAAGCTCAAGGAAATTTATGAAACCCTGGAAAACGCGATTGACTGCTGTGAAAACGTGGGCAATATGTTTGAGTCAATATTGATCAAGAACCAATAATCGCCGCCGGCCGGCAACCAAGCAATGACTCCGGATCTGATTTTTATTGTTTTTATCATTTTCACGGCATTGGTGTTTGATTTCACCAACGGGATGCACGATGCGGCCAATTCAATCTCCACGGTCGTTTCCACAAGGGTGCTGGCGCCGAAATACGCGGTGTTGTGGGCGGCGTTTTTCAATTTTATTGCGTTTGTAATTTTCGGCACTGCCGTGGCCAAAACCATCGGCGCGGGAATGGTTGACATCAAGACGATCACGCCGGCCGTGATTTTTTGCGGCCTGCTGGGCGCCATCGGCTGGAATTTTTTCACCTGGTATAAGGGATTGCCGACCAGTTCGTCCCATGCGCTGATTGGCGGTTATGCCGGCGCCGCGGTGGCCAATGCCGGTATCGGCGTGATCTTGTGGGCCGGCTGGACAAAAACCCTTCTTTTTATCGTGGTTGCGCCGGCAGTCGGTTTGGGTCTGGGGTATTTGTTTAAAGTCGCCTCTGCGTGGGTTGTCTACAAGCGTCCGCCGGCCGCCGTCAACCGGTGGTCCCGGATTTTGCAATTGTTTTCGGCGGCCTTTTACAGCTTGGGCCATGGGGGCAATGACGCGCAAAAGACCATGGGAATCATCACCGGCCTGCTCTTCGCCGGTGGCTTGATCAGCGCGTTTGAAGTGCCGTTGTGGGTGGTGTTGAGCGCGCACACCGCCATTGCCTTGGGAACTTTGAGCGGCGGCTGGCGCATCGTCCGCACCATGGGACAAAAAATCACCAAGTTGAAACCCATTGACGGATTTTGCGCCGAAAGCGCCAGCGCGATCAGTATTTTTTGGGCGACGCATTTGGGTGTGCCGGTGAGCACAACGCATGTGATCACCGGCGCGATTTCCGGCGTGGGCGCCGCGCGGCGGCTTTCGGCGGTGCGCTGGAATATGACGCTGCGCATCGTTTGGGCCTGGATTTTCACCATCCCCGGCGCCGCGCTGATCGGCGCGGCGGCGCATTCATTTTTATCCGCCGCCCGCTCCTTTGCATTTTGAGGCGGCAAAATCTTTTTCGTTTGCGAATCACCGGGATATTTGCAAGAATAAATTTGTGAAAAATAACCAAGGCGCGGGTTTTGCCCGCGCGATGGCGCAAAATGGCCGACTTTAAATTTGAAATTCAAAACTGTGATAAAAAATCGCGGGCGAGAACGGGAATGATCCGCACGCGCCGGGGCGATATTGAGACGCCGCATTTTGTGCCGGTGGGGACTTTGGCGTCGGTGCGGGCTTTGGATTCGGCGGATTTGGAATTTTTGGGCGCGCAATGCGCGCTGGTGAATACATATCACTTGCATTTGAAGCCCGGCGACAAATTGATCAAAAAATTGGGCGGGACGCATGAATTTATGAATTTTGACAAGCCGCTGTTTTCGGATTCCGGCGGGTTTCAGGCATTTTCTTTGGGATTGGCGCGGGAACACAATATCGGCAAGATCGGCGTCTTTCCCGACCAATCCGGAAATACGGCGGTCCGACCCCGGTCAATTTCGCCGGGGTCGGACCCCGGCAAAAATTTGGCCAAGGTGAGCGGCAAGGGGATTGAATTCAAGTCGGTCTATGACGGATCGCGGCATTTTTTTGATGCCGAGAAATCAATGGAAATCCAATCCAATTTGGATGCCGACATCATTATGGCGTTTGACGAGTGCACTTCGCCGCTGTCGGATTACGGTTATACCAAAATTGCGATGGACAGGACTCACGAATGGGCCAAACGATCGTTGGAGTGCCACAATAAAGATCAAGCAATTTACGGCATCGTTCAAGGCGGTTATTTCAAAGATTTGCGCGATGAAAGCGCGCGGTTTATCAATTCCCTGCCGTTTGACGGCATTGCCATCGGCGGATCCTTGGGAAAGACCAAGGCTGATATGCACGAAATTTTGGAATGGGTAATCCCGAAACTTGGCGATTGCCGCCCCATACATTTATTGGGTATCGGCGAGATTGACGATATTTTTGAATGCGTGGCGCGCGGCATTGATACCTTTGATTGCGTCGGTCCGACGCGCATCGCCCGCCGCGCCAGCCTGTATGTTTTGCCCGCCTCCGGCGGCAATAAGAAAAATAAGTTTCGCATCAACATCGCCGCCGCCAAATACGCCGCCGATTCGGCGCCGGTTGACGCCAATTGCCGGTGTTCCACGTGCAAAAATTATTCGCGGGCGTATTTGCGGCATCTTTATCTGGCGCGGGAGTTATCGTATTTCAGGCTGGCGACAATCCATAATTTATGGTTTATTTTGCGTCTGATGGAAAAAATCCGGGAAAGCATCAGAAATGGTAATTTTGCCGAGTTGGAAAAAGAATGGCTTGGCTAAGTGGACAAAAGCGGAAAATTTTGCTATTAAATTGGTGCTTGAATAAAATTGAAAATATAAAAATCAAGAATTTAGAAATTGGCGGCATTTGGTTTTGCATCGTAATTTTTAATTTTGATATTTTAATTTGAAATGCCGAGGTAGCCAAGTCGGTCACGGCGAATGTCTGAAAAACATTAGATCCCGGTTCGATTCCGGGCCTCGGCACCAAAAATCGCCCCTTACGGGGCGATTTCAGTTAGTAGGCGATAATTTTACAGCAAATACGGAGCGCGCGTCTTTTTGATCATTATGCGCCTTTTTTTTCTTCAGGCATTGAAGAAAATATTTTTGACAAGATTTTGGCGGAAATGATAGACTCAAATTACCAAACAAAATTATGGAAGAGGCAAAGGAGATTTTGGAAAAATTAAACGGGTTGGCGAAGGCATATGCCAAAACCGACGAGAAGATTGATCGTTTGTCGGCGCAGACCGACGCCAAGATTCTTGAAATGAGTCGGCAGACCGATGCCAAGATTCTTGAAATGAGTCGGCAGACCGATGCCAAGATTCTTGAAATTGGCCGGCAGACCGATGCCAAGATTGAAGCATTGGGAAAACGAACCGACGAGAAAATCGCGGTTTTTGCCGATGAAATCAAACGGCATTTTGGCGTGATGGTTGAAAGTTTGGACGACCAAGTGAAATTGATTGCCGAGGGGCATATTGACACAAATCGCCGTCTGGATGGCATTGACAACCGATTAGATGGCATTGATAACCGATTAGACGGCATTGACGATCGTCTGGGCGGCATTGATAACCGTCTGGATGGCATTGATAACCGATTAGACGGCATTGATAATCGTTTGGACATCGTGGAAGAAAAGGTTGATTTTATCAGCGAAAAAACGGTGGCTAATTCGCAAGATTTGGAAATTGTTAAAAAGGATCTGACATTCATCAAACAAGACCTTAAACGCAAAGTTGATTACGACGAATTTGCGGCGCTGGAAAAGCGGGTTTTGGCGCTGGAAAGCCGCGCCCAAAAAGAGCGGGTGGTTTGACAGGGGGCGGGAGGAGTGTTATGATTGAGGCAGTCCGATGAAAATCGGAATTATTTTTTAAAAAATGTCAAAACCCAAATTACAAATGACAAATAAATGACAAAGTTCAAATGACAAATGTTAAAATAAAATACGAGAATTTGATTTTGACATTTAACATTAGGATTTTATTTGTCATTTGAAATTGGGATTTAATAATTTATGGATTTAAAATCATTCGCGTCGGCGGTTAACCAGCTGGCGCAAGAAAAAGGGCTGGCGCCGGAAAAAATCATTGAAAGCATTGAAACCGCGCTGGCGGCGGCCTATAAAAAAGAATACGGCGAAAAAAGCCAAGTTATCAAGGCCAAGCTTGATCCCAAGACCGGGCAGGCCGATTTTTGGCAGGTGAAAACCGTGGTGGACGATTCGATGATCTTTTCCGAGGAAGAATTGGAGGCAATGAAAGGCGCAGAAGCGTTGCCGCAAAAAGACGAAAAACCGGTACCCGCGCCGGAAGGCGCGCCGCTTCCGGAAAATCAAACCGCGGCTTTGGAAAAAACCCGGTTCAACGCCGAAAAGCATATTATGATTGGGGAGGCTAAAAAGGATTATCCCGACATTCTTCCGGGGGCCGAGATTAAGATTGATCTGGAGCAAAAACAGGATTTCGGCCGCATTGCGGCGCAAACCGCCAAGCAAGTGATCATTCAAAAAATCCGCGAAGCGGAAAAAGAAACGATCTTTGCGGATTTCAAACTTAAAGAAGGCGAAATCATTTCGGCGGTGGTGCAGAGAATTGAAGGGCGTGCGGCCTATATGGATATCGGCAAGACCACCGGCATTTTGAACCGCGAAGAGCAGGTTCCCGGCGAATTCTACCGCCCGGGCCAACGATTGAAAGCGTTTGTGCTCAAAGTGGAGCAAACTTCCAAGGGGCCGATTATCTTTTTATCGCGGGCCTATCCCAAATTTGTGTCCAAGCTGTTTGAATTGGAAGTGCCGGAGATCTCGGCCGGGCAAGTGGTAGTGAAGTCCATTGCCCGCGAACCTGGTTCGCGCACCAAAATCGCGGTGGCATCCATGGTGTCCGAGATTGATCCGATTGGCGCGTCCGTGGGACAGCGGGGAACGCGCGTGAGCGCGGTGATCAACGAGTTGGGCGGGGAAAAGATTGATATCGTGGAATATTCCGATGATACGCAAAAATACATTACCAACGCGCTGTCGCCGGCAAAAATTATGGAAGTGAAAGTTTTACCCAAGAATCGCGCTTTGGCCGTGGTGCCCGACGACCAGCTGTCGCTGGCGATCGGCAAGGACGGCCAGAATGTGCGGCTGGCCGCCAAGCTCACCGGGTGGAAGATTGATGTGCGCAGTCCGGAAAATTTGGGCGAAGCGCTGGCGGAAATTGAAAGCGAAGGCGAGGCGGAACCGGAAGACAAAACCGAGATTGCCGGCCAAGAAATTTTGCAAAGCGATCAAACGGCGACAACGGGCGGACAAGGGGAAGAGGGCGCGGTTGCTGCGGATTCGGAAGCGGTGTCAGAAGAAAAATCGCCGGACGGTTCCGAAAAACAAGGATTGGCCAAAAAGAAAAGCAAAGCTGCCAAAAAGGGTGCCGCAAAAACCAAGAAAACGGCGGCAGTGAAAAAAATAAAAAAAGATGAATAAATATACCGTCAGCAGACTGCCTAAATCGCAAGTTGAGATTATTGTGGAAATTTCCGCAGATGATTTTGCGGGATTTGCACAAAGGGCGTTGGAAGATATTGCCAAAGAGGCGGAAATTCCCGGGTTCCGCAAGGGCGCGGCACCCAAAGAAATGGTGAAGGCCAAGATCGGGGAGCAGAAGATTATGGATCGCGCGGCGATGCTTGCCATTGACGATTCATTTCCCAAAGCGGCGTCGGAAAATAATATTGAGCCGCTGGGATATCCGCAGGTCAGCATTTTGAAGCTGGCGCCGGGCAATCCTTTTGAATATAAAGCGATTGCGGCGGTTTATCCGCAGGCAAAATTGCCCGACTATAAAAAGATTGCCGCGGAGCTTGAATTTAAGGCGCCGGAAGTTTCCGAAGAGGACATCAAGCGCTTGAAAATGGAAAAGGAGCGGCACGCCCGCCGGCATTGGCGCGAAGATTTGCTGGAAAAACTGGCCGAAGATTCCAAAATGGAGATTCCCGAAATTTTGGTCGCGGGAGAAGCGCAAAAAGCGATGGAAGATTTTAAAGAGCGGGTGCCCAAAATGACCGGAATGGATTTTGCCGGATACTTGAAAAAAATCGGCAAGACCGAAGCCCAAGTCCAAGAGGATATTGCCAAAGACAGCGAAACAAGAATCAAGAGATTTCTAATTTTGCAGGAAATCGCCAAGGCGGAGAAAATCGATGTCGGCGAAGAAGAGATTGCCGCGGCCATTGCCAAATCGCGCGGCGAGAACGGCGAAGACGCCGACGACGCCGCAAACGAAGAGCGGGAAAAGGCATATTGGCGCCAAGAATTGCAAACCGAGAAAGTCTTTGAATTTCTTGAAGCAAACTCCAAAAAATAATTTTCAATTAACATTTTTCAGTTTTTATTGAATTTTCAATTGCCAATTGCCAAACGAACGCAATGCATTTGTTTGTATCATTGAGAATTGAAACATTTATTGAAAACTGGTCATTGAAAATTGAAAATTATATTCAAATGAATTTAATTCCCACCGTAATTGAAAAAACCCAATATGGCGAACGGGCCTACGACATTTACTCGCGCCTGCTCAAGGAGCGGATCGTGTTTTTGGGCGGGCCGGTCAACGACGTTATCGCCAATTCCATCATTGCCCAGTTTTTATTTTTGGCGTCAAAAGACGACAAAAAAGACATTCAGCTTTATATCAACAGTCCGGGCGGATCGGTAACTGCGGGATTGGCGATCTACGACACAATGCAGTATATCAAATGCCCGGTGTCAACGGTTTGCGTGGGCATGGCCGCGTCCATGGGGGCGGTACTGCTGGCGTCGGGAGCAAAAGGCAAGCGGTTTGCCCTGCCCAATTCCGAAATTATGCTTCATCAGGTGGCGGGGGGAGCGCAGGGGGTGGCGACGGATATTGAGATCAACGCCCGGCAGATCATCCGCATCAAAGAGTCTCTCAATAACATTATTGCCAAACACACCGGCCAAAAAATTGAGAAGATTACCGCCGACACCGATCGCGACTTTTATCTGACCGCCGAGAGTGCCAAGGAATACGGCATCATTGATGAAGTGATTAAGGCCAAGGGCTGAGAGCATAAAGCGCAAAGTAAAAAGCGTAAAGGGGCCTCGCAAGAGCGGGGCTTTTTGCTATTGCGCGGCAAAAATAATGTGTTATGATAAGGTTGTGAGAAAGTTTTTAAGGTTAAATCGGTAATTTTCCGCCGCCGGAAACCGTTTTGGCAACGCGGCCAAGGCGCGGTCCCACTACCTTGAAAAAAATAAATCGCAATCTTCTCGTTTTTGCCACCGTGGCACTGGCCGCCGGCTCGTTTGCCGTTTTGGCGTTTGCCGGCACGGGCCACAACGTCGGCGGGTTTGCCCGGTCGGAGAACATCGGCTGGGTGAGTTTCAATAACAAAGCGGTTGACGGTATTGCCGGCGACGGCGGTGAGACGGATTACGGGGTTAATATCGCCAGCGATGGCAAAATGTCGGGCTATGCCTGGTCGGAATATATCGGCTGGATTTCGTTCAATGTCGCGGATGTGGCGGGGTGCGGCGGTTGTTCCGGCGATACCTGCCAGGCCAAGGTGAGCGGAATACCCAATGCTTCCGGCCAGCATGAGATCAGCGGCTGGGCGAAAGTTTTGGCCAATGGCGGCGGATGGGACGGGTGCGTGAGTTTGCGCGGCACGACAAGTGGCGGCAGCCCTTACGGAGTTTTCGTGGATCCGGCTAATGGCGATCTTCATGGCTGGGCGTGGTCGGATATGGTTTTGGGCTGGTTGAGTTTCAACAGCGTTGATTCCGGCGCGGGCGGCGGACCGTATAAAGTGCATACCAGTGCCAAATTCGGTCCGATTGCCAAAATGGGATGCGATAAGAGTTCTTGTCCCGATGGCGATTGCGATGCTTTTGATGACTCAATATGGAAGGCATGGACGCCAAATGGCGATTGTGTAAGTTGCATCTATAAGATCAATAATCTTTCCAGCCCTGTGGTTAATTGCACGAAATGGGAATTGGTGGGTACTGCTTATGTTTATGCCAGTGGCGGCAAGGCGGATCACACATTTCAGCCAAATGTGCCGGCGAGCGAAGTGCCGTATACCCTAAAACTCACGGTGAGCGATGAACCCTATTCCGAGGCTAACCCTGATTGTATGGCGGGGAATAGTAGCTCAGTGGAACATAAGATAATTATCAGGCAAAATGTAACGGCGGATTTTCAATGTTCGTTATCTGATCCGAATATTTATGATGAAGACGGCGTTCCGATAGGTATCAATGATTCTGTTTTTGAGAATTGTACCAGTGGCTTGGATAAGACGAATTTTGAAAAAAGGGTTGTAAAGGATGGAACCTTTTGGGTCAAAGATGCTTCCTCGCCTTCGGCGGCCGGGGTTGGTTTAGGGCTGAACTATGACTGGCGATTTACGATCAACGGTGGTTTGGCAAGTCAAAGAATTGAGAATTCAAATGATGCAATTTCGTCTTTTGTTGCGGGGAAAACAAACAAGGTTGAGATTTATGTAACCGATAATGTTGGGAAAATGAATTGCAAAATAGTTGATTACAAAGCAAGATCATTGCCCAAATGGGAAGAAATACCGATTTAGCTTGCAGTTTTTAAATAACTCCGCGGGTTAGCGCGCGGCATGATTTGAGCGCCGGCCGATTTTTGATTGGAAGAAGTTGGCAAAAAGATCCGCGGCGGCTTGCCGGAGTTAATACCGAATATGGATTTGATTACTATTTTTCTGTTGGCATTGGCGCTTAGCGGCGGTGCGGCCGCGGGCTATTTTGCCCGGCAGGCGATTGCCAAAAAACGCGCCGGTACGATTGAAAAGAATATTGCCGGCAAACTGGCGAAAGCGAAAGCGGAGGCGCAAAAAGTGCAGGATGAGGCGCAGGCGAAAGCGCAGAAAATGCTGGATGATTCGCGCCAGGAGATTGCGCGGCGGCAAAAAGAGATTGCCAAAACCGAGACGCTGATCTTGAAACGGGAAAGCAATTTGGAGCAAAGAATTGCCACGTTTGAAACCGAAGAAAGCGAATTGCGCGAAAAAGTGCAAAAACTGAAATCCCTGAAAGAAAATTTGGAAGAATTGCATCGCCGGACGATGGAAGGGCTGGAGCGTGTCGCGGGATTAACCAAAGACGAAGCGCGGCGGGAATTGATGGAAGTTTTGGAAAAAGAGCATGCCAAGGATTTATTGGAAAAAACGCGCCGCTTGGAAAATGAAGGCATTGACGGATTCAGACAGCGAGCCCGGGAGATTTTGACGCAGGCGATTCAAAAGTTTGCGCTTTCGCAGGCGCAGGAAATTACTACTTCGGTGGTGAGCTTGCCCAGCGATGATATTAAAGGCAGGATTATCGGCAAGGAGGGCCGCAATATTCGCGCGCTGGAACGGCTCACGGGGGTGGAAATTATCGTGGATGAAACGCCCGAGACGGTGGTGATTTCCGGGTTTGACCCCACGCGGCGGCAGATTGCCAAGATCGCGCTGGAAAAACTGATTCAGGATTCGCGCATTCAGCCGGCGCGCATTGAAGAGACGGTAAAGGTTGCTGAAGAAGAGATTGCCGCCAAAATCCGGGAAGCCGGCGAGCAAGCGTGCTATGACACAAATGTGGTGGGGCTGAATCCCCGTTTGGTACAGCTTTTGGGAAGGTTGAAATACCGCACCAGTTACGGGCAGAACGCGCTCCTGCATTCGGTTGAGGTGAGCCATTTGGCCGCGGCGATTGCCGCCGAGGTGGGCGCGAATGTCAAAGTGGCGCGCAAAGCGGGATTGTTCCACGATATCGGCAAATCCGTTGATCAGCAGATCGAGGGCACGCATGTGGAAATCGGCGTCAAGATTCTGGAAAAGTTCAATATTGAGCCGGAAGTGGTGGCGGCGGTCAGATCGCATCATGAAGACTTTCCTTATGAGGGCGTGGAAGGAATGATTGTGCAAGCGGCGGATCAGATTTCCGGCGCTCGGCCCGGCGCCCGCAAAGACACGGTGGAAAATTATTTGAAGCGGCTGGGGGAGTTGGAAAGTATCGCCAAATCGTTTGAGGGAGTGGAAAAGGCTTGGGCATTGCAAGCGGGGCGTGAAATACGGGTTTTTGTCCGGCCAAAGGAAATTGACGATTGGCAGGCGCAAAAGATGGCCAAAGAAATCGCCGGGCGGATTGAAGAAGAATTGCGTTATCCCGGAGAAATAAAAGTGAACGTGATTCGCGAAACCCGGGTGACCGAATACGCCCGATGATCATTGATTAAAATTATTAATTATCGTTCGCTTGACTAATCCCGCTACGGCGGGAATCGCGGGCATAGTGTAGCAGCAGCACGAAACCCTTCCAAGGTTTCGGCACGGGTGCAAATCCCGTTGCCCGCTCATAAATTAAAAAACAGCGCCGCTTTGATCAAAGCGGCGCTGTTTTTGTTGTTCATTTATTATTCCTGTCGGGGCGCCCGGATTTGAACCGGGATTAAATCCTCCCAAAGGACTCGTGCTGCCGTTGCACTACGCCCCGCTTTCGGTTCGCAGTAGCGAACCTTCGGCGTGACAAAACCCGCCATAAGGTTCGCGAAGGCGACTTATTTCGCCGAAGTTTCAGCTGAAACTAAGACAGGTCTTTGCTGAAGCTAGAGCGGGCTGGCCCGTTTCATTCTTTGGGCGATATTTATTCTTTCACCATCATCCTATCGCGCAATTGCCTTGCCGTCAATCGCGGGTTATAATTGAAGGCGGAAGCCATTTGATTATTTTTATCAATGAAACAAGCTCTGAAAATTTTTTTTGAACAGTTGAACGTTGTCGCTCAATGCCGAAAATACAATCTGCCTTTGCGGCAATGCCCCCAATTTCTTTTTTTGGTGATGGGCAATATCAATATTGTGGCGATGTTGACCGCCTACCTCATCGGCATCCGCTATAACAACGACCCGGACAGGGTGATGCTGGTGGTGATTGTTCTTTCAATGATGATTTTTGTGATTTCGTTTGTTATCGTGCGCAGCTTTGAGCAGTTGGCCGAAGCCAATCGCCTGAAAACCGAATTTGTCAACATCGTTTCCCATCAAATCCGTTCGCCGCTTACGAATCTAAAGTGGATTGTGGAGATTTTGACCTCCGGAGTTTTGGGAAGGCCCGAAAGCAAACAAACCGAATATTTTAAAATTTTGAAGGAAAATCTTGAAAGGATGCAAAAATTGGTGAGCGAACTTTTAACTGTGTCGCGGATTGAGTCGGCCAAAATAGTGTTAAAAAAGGAAAATTTTTCCCTGCAAAACATGGCCGGAGACCTGATCAAGGAATTTGAACCGATATCCAAATCGTCAAACGTTAAAATTGAGGCCGAATTTTTGCCCGGCACGCCGCCGGTGAACGGCGATCCGTTCCAAATTTTGCAGGTGTTGGAAAATTTGATCTATAACGCCATCCGTTATATCGGTTTTGCCGGGGAAGAGATTGCGCGGGGAAAAAATCCGGGGCGGGTGGTGGTAAAAATTTACGGCAAGGGAAATTTCGTTTTTTGCGAAGTTTCCGACAACGGCATCGGCATTCCCAAAGAAGACCAGAAATATATTTTTCAGAAATTTTTCCGCGCCGACAACGTGCGCCGTTATCAAACCGGCGGTTCGGGGCTGGGGCTTTATATCGCCAAAAACATCGTTGACGGCTCCGGCGGGAAGATCGGTTTTTCCAGCCGGCAGGGGCAAGGGACGGTTTTTTGGTTCAAATTGCCGGCGGCAAACAATAACAAAAATGCAAAATTAAAAAATCAAAATGTAAAATGAAAATTTAAAATTAAAAATTATCAAAATTTCATTTTGTCAAAGATTGATCTTGTTGAAGCTCCGGCAAGGATGAACATCGGCAGGATAGGATACGCTCCAATGCGAAAATTTTGATTTAATAATTTTGATTTTTGATTTTTACATTTTGAATTTATTATGAAGAACATACTTTTCATTGAAGATGAAGCAGTGATGCAAAAAACGGTGAGCGAGTTTTTGGGTGCCAAAGGCTACAATGTGGTTTCCGCGCTTGACGGCGAACTGGGGATCAATATGGCTAAAAATTCCTTGCCGGATTTGATCTTACTGGATATCGTTTTACCCAAGAAAAGCGGGTTTGACGTTTTGCGCGACCTTAAAAACGATGAAAAAACAAAATCCGTTCCGGTGATAGTTTTGACCAATCTTTCGCAAATGGATGATGTGAGCAAAATGATGGATATGGGCATCACGACATATTTAGTGAAAAGCGATCAAAGCCTGCAAGATATTTTAAGGGTCATTGACCAAACGCTGGGGGTTTCCCATGGCAAGGCTGCCGGACAAGATGATTAATCCATAAAATGAAAGTTGAACCACAACAGCTGAAAACTTTTTTGATTGATGCCGGCATAATCACGGACGGCCAATTTGAAGTTTGCGCTACGCAGGCACGGGGAAAGGGGATGCGCGTTGAAGATGTCCTGATCGCGCGGAAATTCATTGATGCCGAACAATTGTCGAAGCTGAAAGCCTATGTTCTGGGCATTCCGTTCGTCAATCTGGAAAAAGAGAATATCCGCGCCGAAGTTTTGGAGCTGATTCCCGAACCGATCGCCCGCGCCAACAATATTGTTGCTTTCCGCCGGACCGGCGATTTTTTGGAAGTAGCGATGCTTGATCCCGAAGATTTGGGAATTATTGAATCAATTAAAAAAACCACCGGGCTTTCAATATTACCGCGGCTCACGGATCCGCAAGGGATCAAGAGCGCGATCTTGCGTTACCAAAAAACATTGATGGCCGAGGTGGGCGATTTGGGGGTTTTGCCGGAAGATTCCGGCGGGGCGATGCGGGTGTCGGAGGTGCCGGCGCCGGCGGAAAGGAATAACAGCGGAGAGTTGAAAAAAGCCGCCCAAGACGTGCCGGTGATCAAAATTGTGGATACCTTGATTAAGCACGCGATTTTGGAGCGGGCTTCGGACATCCATATTGAACCCACCGAAAAGGAAGTGGTGGTGCGGTATCGCGTGGACGGCGTTCTGCGCGACGCAATGATCCTGCCCAAATCTGCGGCCGCGGGGATCGTGGCGCGCATCAAGGTGCTTTCAAATTTAAAATTGGACGAATGCCGCCTGCCACAGGACGGCCGCTTCAAAGTTGAAAGCGATCAATGGAAATATTCTTTGCGCGTTTCCAGTTTGCCGGTTTTTTACGGAGAAAAAATTGTGATGAGATTGCTTTCGGAGAGCGCCAAGGCCTATCCCTTGGAAAAACTTGGTTTTTACGGCGAGGGGCTGGAGAAAATAAAAAACGCCCTGCACAAAACGATGGGAATGATTTTAATGACCGGTCCCACCGGTTCAGGCAAAACCACTACGCTTTATTCAATGATTGATATTTTAAATGAACCGGGCGTTAACATTTCCACCGTTGAAGATCCGATTGAATACCAGATGCCGCGGGTCAACCAAACTCAGGTCAATGCCAAAATCGGTCTCACTTTCGCCTCAGGTTTGCGCACTCTTTTGCGGCAGGATCCCAACATCATTATGGTGGGGGAGATTCGCGATAATGAAACGGCTGCGCTGGCGATCAACGCCGCGCTTACCGGCCACTTGGTGCTTTCCACTTTGCATACCAATACTGCGGCGGGCGCGATTCCCCGTTTGATTGATATGAAGGCCGAACCGTTCTTGATTGCGTCCACGCTCAATGTCATTATCGCCCAGCGGCTCATCCGGTGTTTGGCCGCGGGGAAAGAAGAGTACCGGCTAAAAGACGCCGATCTGGAACATTTGAAAAATTATTGCGACACGGCCAGAATTTTGAAAATTTTGAAAGAGCAAAAAGCAGTTCCCGCGGCGGCGACCTGGAAAACGATCTCCTTTTGGCGGCCGCGCCCCGGCAAGGAATCCGCCGACGGCTACAAGGAAAGGATCGGCATCCACGAAGCATTGCCGGTGACGTCGGCGGTAAGGGAATTAATCGTCAAAAACGCGACGGCGGATGCGATCCATGAAGCGGCGGTGAAAGAGGGGATGGTAACGATGTTTGAAGACGGATTTGTTAAAGCCGCCCAGGGGTTCACCTCCATTGAAGAAGTTTTGCGCGTCATTTCCGAATAGCTTGAGTTTTTGCCGCGGGGTAGTTTATTTTCAAAAAACGGCCTATAATTGATCTATGGAGGAAAAGAGAAAACAAAACTCGGAGCAGGATCGGAATTTGGGATACATTTCGCTTTCCGCCGCCGCCAAATTATGCTCTTATTCGGAGCATTATTTGCGTTTGCGTTCCCGCCAGGGGAAACTTAAATCCATTAAACTGGGCAAAAAATGGATGACCACGCGCGCGTGGCTTGACGATTATCAACAGCAGGTCGGCGATTGGCGTGCCGCCGCCGAAAAGAAAAAAGCGGCGACCGGCAAGGCCGCCCCGCCGCCGGAATTGGCAGAAGTGATTTTTTCGCATAAACCGCCGGCCCCCTTGTTGCCGTTTTACCGTGCCGGTTTTTGCGCCGCGGAAGATGTTTCGTTTACGCCGCCCAAGCGGCGTTTGGCGGGATTTGGCGCCGGGCAGATTATGCCGCCGCCTCGGCCGTCAACAACGGCCGGCGGACAACCTTTTCGTTTCGGCGCGATCGCGTCCGGCGCGTTGGCGGCATTGCTTTTTTTCGCGGCGGTTTCGTCCCAAGATTTTTCTCCGGCCGTCAATTTCAATTTTAAAAATATCGGTCAGGCAAATGTGAGTTTTTCTGCCGTTCCGGCGCCGGAAAATCGTGCTCCGGATTTTGCCGTCCGCTTGGCATCCGATGTGTCATCAGGGCAAATCAAAAAAAATTCGCTTGAAGAATTGGTGAAAACGATTGCCGGATGGATGGAAAAGATCGCTGCTGGCGAGTATTAAGGACGCTTTCAGGGCGTCCTAAAAGCACGATGCCTCAATTTAATTTTCGCGCAAAATCAATTGACGGAAAAGAAACCAAAGGCGTTCGCGACGCCGAGAGCGAATACCAGCTGGCGCGAATGTTGCGACAGGAAGGGTATGTTCTTGTCAAGGCCGACGTCGAAGGCGCTTCCCGAAAGTGGCGTTTTTCGCTTTTCCGGCGCGTCGGCTTGAAGGAAAAAATATTTTTTTGCAAAAATCTTCAGGTGATGGTTTCCGCTGGTGTTTCCCTGCCGCGGGCGGTGGGGATTCTGGCTGATCAAAGCGACAACAAATCTTTTTCCAAAATATTGTTTCAACTTAAGGACGATCTAACCAAAGGAAATTCTTTTTCCGTGGCGCTGAGCGGATATCCCGAAGTCTTTTCCGATTTTTTTTGCAGTATGACCAAGGTCGGCGAAGAAACCGGTACGCTGGGCAATGTTTTGGAAATTTGCGCCCAGCAGATGGAAAAAGATTATGCGTTGAAATCAAAGATCAAGGGTGCGATGGTCTATCCGGCGGTAATCATGACGGCGATGGTCGGCATTGGGATATTGATGCTGGCGACGGTGGTGCCGCAGTTGGCCGCGACTTTTGAAGACCTCAAAGTCCAGCTTCCGGCGACCACCAGATTTATCATCGGCTTGGGGAGATTTGCCGAGTCTTATTGGTGGGTGATCATTATTGCCGCCGCGGCGCTAGTCGGAATTTTCTCCCGCCTGCTTAAAACTACGGGCGGGAAAAAGGTGGTTGACGACGTATCATTGAAATTTCCGGCAATCGCGCCGATCGTGCGTAATGTCAATTCGGCCTACACCCTGCGCAATTTGAGCGCGTTGGTGGGGGCCGGCGTTTCCCTGCCGCGGGCGCTGGTGATTACCGCCGACACGGTGAGCAACGGCAACTATGCTCGCGCGCTCCTGGCAGTGGAGGCGCGCGTCAAAAAAGGGGAAAAATTTTCCGAAGCGATCAAGAATTTTGACAATCTTTATCCGCCGACAATGATTCAAATGATCGCTGTGGGGGAAGAGACCGGCGAAACCAGTAATATCTTGATTAAACTGGCGGAATTCTATGAGAACGAGGTGGATGAACAAACGAAAAATTTTGCCGCGGTGGTGGAACCGATGCTGATGATCATCATCGGCGCGGCAGTCGGATTTTTTGCGGTGTCAATGGTTCAGCCGATGTATTCAATGATGGACGCCATTTAAATTGCGCAAAATGGGATCAGTCAAAAACAAAGGGTTCACTTTAATTGAGGCTATGGTGGGCACGGCGTTGTTTTTGATTATTTTTACGAGTGTTTTCGGCGCCTACCGACTGGCGATGATGGCATCATCGTTGTCATCTTGCCGGGTGGCGGCGATTGCCATCGGCAACAGCCAGATTGAAAAGATCCGCAATTTGCCATATGGCGAGATCGGCACCAAGGACGCGCAATTGCCGCGGGCCGCGGGCAAATTGGACCAAGTCGCGACCGAAGAAATCAACGGCGTCACATTCACAATTTTGACGGAGGTTCGTTTCATTGCCGACGAAACGGACGGAGTGGGAGTTGCCGATTCCTGCGATTTGGATTACAAGCAAGCCGACGTTGAAGTTTCCTGGGAAGGGGCCGCCCCCGGAAAAACCTTTTTCTCAACCAAAGTGGCGCCGGATAGCAAGGTTCAGGAGGCTCAATCGTGCCAAAGTCAGCCGGGAGGAGTGTTGACGGTCACGGTTTTTGACGATGGCGGGAGTCTGGTGCCGTCTCCCGAAATCAGGATCGTTGATTTGTCCACCGGCATTCAAGCCGCTTCCGCGACACCGGAAACCGGCCGTCATTCTTTCCCCCTTTCTCCCCAAAGCTACCGGGTTGAAGTTTCAAAAAACGATTACAGCGCCGCGCGGACCTACGGTTCCGATGAGGTTGCCGTTCCGGAAAGCCCTCATCCGACGGTATTGCAGGACAGCGAAACGCCGGTGAGTCTTTCAATTGACAGAGTCGCTTCAATTTCCGTTGAGGCGATTGCGCCGGTCGGACAGGGTAATTTTTCCGATAATTTTGACGATGAATCTTTGCTGGCGGAAACGAGCAATGTTGCGGTAGCGGCGGGCAATGTCGCATTGGTTGGTCCGCCTTATTCAAGCGGATACGCCGTTTCGCAGTCGATCGCTCCCGGTGATTTGGCGGCATGGAATGAAATTCAATTTTCCGACCAACGGCCGCCGGGCACCGAAATCCGATACCAGCTTTTATATTATGACGGTGTGGACTGGGTATTGATTCCCGATGCCGATTTGGGACAGAATTCCGCGGGATTGGCGGTGTCGCCGATCAATTTGATGGGGCTGGACAAAGGCATTTATCCGGCGATCAGGATTAGGGCACAGCTGTCAACAACGGATCCGGAAGCGACTCCCGAAATTTTGAATTGGCAAGCATTTTGGAGTAATTCCGCGGGAATGCCGGTTCCCGACGCCGTGATCCATCTGCAAGGCAGTAAAATCATCGGCGAGGACGAAAACGGAGAAAAAGTATATAAATATTCCCGGGAGCATAATCTGGGAGGCGCGGGCCGCGCGGATATTTCCGGCATTGACGGAGATAGTTATTATTTTTCCGTTGTTCCGGGACAGGGGCTTGCCTTGATCGGTTCCGATCCGCCGATAATGCCGGTCCAAGCGCCTTCGGGGGGTGCCGCGGCGGTCAAGTTGTATTTGCAGGCTCCCAACGGCCTTTTGGTCAATGTGTTTGATGCCGTGACATTGGCGCCGGTTTTTTCCGCGGCGGTCAAGGTCAGAAACGAGACTTTGGGCTATGAAAAAACCCAGATTACGGACAGCGGCGGGAAAACCTACTTCACTTTTTTGCAGGACGGCGAGTGTGAAATTTCGGTGTCGGCATTAGGGTATCAGGAATTTATCCAATCAAAAACGATTGCCGGCGATACCAGCGAAGCGATAAGCATCATTCAAAATGAGTAAAACGGAAAAAAATTCGCTGTCCGGCCGCTGGAATATTTTCGGACATCGTTCCGGCCGAGGATTTACCATTATTGAGGCCTTGACGGCGGTCGCGGTCTTTTCTTTGTTGATTGCCGCCGCGGGCGGCTTGGTGGCGATAGTCTACAAAATCCACGATTTTGCCTTTGAGCAAACGGTTGCCGCCGATGAGGCGCGGCGCGGCGCTGACATTATGATCAGAGAAATCCGCCAGGCCCGCTACGGCGACAACGGCGCTTATCCGATTGAAAAAGCCGCCGACAAAGAACTTATTTTTTACGCGGATATTGATGGCGACGACACGACCGAACGCGTCCGTTATTTTTTGGGAACGGTTAATTCCGGGCAAATAACGAAAGAATGCCAATCTTTTTCCCAGGGGGGATCTTGCAGTGCCGATATTGGCGGGTTTTTGTCCGGAAATCTCAAATCCGCCCAAGTGAAAGTTTATACCGAGGGTTATTACGGGACATCCTCGCGCTACGCGGAATTTTTTATTGACGGCGTTAAGATTGGCAATTTATGCCAGGGTAATTGCCTGCAATGCGCCGCCGCCTGGCAGGGGGCCGAAACCTATGATGTTACTGCCGCCGCCGCGGACGGCGCCTTGCATTTTACATTGGACGGCACCAACAGCGTCCAGCCGAAATGCCAATGGGTTGATCCGGACCATTCAATCAAAGCGAGATTTGAGATGTCTTTCGTTGAAGAAATTCCCGGAGCCGGCAATGAGTTGCGCCGCGGCGTTATTGAACCCTCGGGGGTTCCGGCGGCGTATCCCGCTGGCCAGGAAGAAATGCAGATCATTACCAAATATATCCGTAGCGATCCGCCGATTTTCGCTTATTACGATCAGAATGGCGATAAAATAACCGATAATCCGTCCATTTTGCGCGACACCAAAATGGTGTGTCTGGACGTTACGGTGAACGTGACTCCTTACCGCGCGCCCAATGACTATTATTTGAAACAGTGTACCAGCATCAGAAATATCAAAGAATGAAAACAATCAAAACAATCAAAACAACAAAAACCGCTCTCATACCCCCGGCTGTTTTTCCGCGCGCGTCGCGCGGCGCGATCATTGCCTATGTCCTGATTTTTGGCTCCATTTTCATTTTGATGCTGGCCGGACTGCTGGGGTATATTTCCCTGCAACTGAAGCAATCGTCGCAAAAGGTTGCGTGGAATCAATCACTGCAAATCGCCGAAGCCGGAATTGAATATTACCGGTGGTGCGTGAATAATGGAGTGGAAGAAAATTGCTCCGGCCAAAGAGATTATTATGACGCCGCCGGCCGCTTGCTGGGCGCCTTTTCGGTTGCCGCGGAATCTTCTTCCGTTTGCGGCCAGGTCAATTTGCGGAGAATCGTTTCATCGGGATGGGCCAAGGATTATCCGGCGGTCAAAAGAACGGTAAGGGCCGTTTACGGCCGGGAATCGGTGGCCAAATATTCCTATGTTTTGAATGCCAACGTCTGGATTGGCGACGACCATCAGATCAACGGTCCCTATCATTCAAACGGCGGTATTCGTATGGACGGCGGCAACCGATCATTGATGACCAGCGCGGCGATCATTGATGACGAGGGAAAATGGGTTTGCACGGGATCGTTCGGCTGTTGCCAGTGGAGATATTTTTGGTACCCCTATTATAAGAATGGTTATGATTGCGCTCTGGATTGTCCCTCGGCTTGCACGGTGAATGTCACGGGGACCAAATTGGTGGACGGCTATCCGGTTAAGGATGAATGCGTCTGCCCGGGCATTTTTTCCACCACCGCCAATCCGTCTCCGGATTTGTTTAAATTTCCGGTGCCGCCGTTTGATTTTAACGGTATTACGGTGGATTTGGGACAAATCAAGGAACGGGCGGCAAACGGCGGCGGCATCTATTTTCCGGTTGCCGCCGATCGGAAGGCTGGGAGCAAAGGATACCATGTGAAATTGCGGGAAGACGGCAAGTTTGAAGTTTATTTCATAATGGCGCTACAGCAAGTGAGCGGATACAGCGAAGAGGAAGGGGATACAAAAAACTGGTTTATCATCAATAATGAGCAGGCGGATGCCAACAATCCCTATACCATTCCTTCCGATTGCGCGGTGCTTTATTTTGAGGATAACCTTTGGATTGAAGGCACGGTGCGCGGCAAAATTACGGTGGCATCGGCAAATTTGATCTCAACGGGCGTGGAAACCAGCGTTGTTCTTCCCGGCAATATCCAATATGCCGATTATAGCGGTGCCAACGGGTTGGCGCTGATCGGCCAGAAGAATGTTTTGATCGGCCCTCAATCTCCCGATGATATGATTTTGGATGCGGTCATTGTAGCGCAAAAGGGGCGGTTTGGCCGAAACCATTACGAGGATAATTTCAGGGATTCTTTGACGATCCGCGGTTCCGTCATCAGTAACGGGCGGGTGGGGACGCAATGGACAAGCGGCGGGCAAATGGTTTCCGGATACGCGCAAAGATATACCTATTCGGATCAGGGGCAGGTTTATAACCCGCCGCCATTTGTAATGAGTATGGGATCGGACTATAAAATTGTCAGTTGGGAAGAAATGGAATAGAATGAAACAAAGGCGAAAGAAACGGGACCGGCCCTTCGGCCCGATTTTTCTGCGGGAATGCCATATTAGACCCGCTATTCTGTCCTGTTGATAAAATGCCGGCCGAACCTTTTTATATCGGATTATTATGTTGGATTTTTTGAGTTTATCAAAAGAAATTTACGGACTGGAGATTGCCGATACCTATGCCAGAATGATGCGTTTGGCGCATCGCAACGGCGGATTGGTCGTTGTCGCGGCCGGATTCTTGCGCCTGCCGGAAGGCGCAGTCCAAAACGGGGAGATCCGGGACGAAAAAAAAATGGCCGCGGCGATTGCGGAATTGGCCGAAAAATCCGGCGCCGGCGCCGGGCGCGCCGCGGTGGTGTCTTTGCCGGAAGACAAGGCGTTTTGGCAGATAATCAAAATGCCGCGCCTTGACGACAATGAAATGCGCGCCGCGGTGGTTTTTGAGGCGGAGAACTACATTCCCCTGCCGCTGGATAAAGTTTATCTTGATTTTGAGGTGGTGCCTTCATCGCTGATTGAAAATCGTTGCGAGGTCGCGGTGGCGGCCCTGCCCAGAGAAATTGTTGATTCTCGCGTCCGCGTTTGCGATGCCGCGAAATTGCGGCCTGTGGCGATGGAATTGGAATCGCAGGCGGCGGCAAGATCGGCGCGGCAGAACGCGAATTTCGCCTGGCCGGCGATTATCATCAAGATCGGCGATACCCAATCGAGCGTGATCTTTTGCGGCCGCGATTCAACTCGCGCGGTGTTTTCGGTGCCGATTTCCAACACCTACTTCATTGAAAAAATCCGCGCCGCCGCCGAAGTTGACGATGACGGCGCCAGAAAATTAAAAACCGATTACGGGATTGCCGCCGCCGGTTTTGATGCGCCGCCGAAGGGAGATGATAACGGCAAACGGGAAAAACTTTTTGAATCTTTATTGCCCGGATTGGTTGATTTCGCCCAGCAAATCAAAAAATATGTCCGCTATTATCAGGAGCACGAAAAATCTTTCCGCGCCGATAAGCTGTCTTTCCGAAAAGTGATTATCTGCGGTGACGGTTCCGATCTGAAAGGCCTTGACGATTTTTTGTCTTTGAAATTGGGAATTCCCGTGGAAAGGATGGTGTTGCCGATCGGGATTGAACCGCATCGGTTCAAAAGCATTGATTCTCCGGAAAAGAACGTGCATGGTTGCGCGGTGGCCGCCGGGTTGGCGGCAAGGGCGCTGGTGATTGAATCGGCGCGCGCTGGCGCGCGGCCGCCGAAACTGCGTTTTCAAAAAAAACAAAAATGATCAATCTTCTGCCGCCGTTGCGGCAAAAACAAATTGCCGAAGAGGAAGCGGCAAAAGTTGCCGCGATCGTTGTGATGGCCGCCACCGCCGCGCTGTTGTTTTTTGCCGCCGCGCTGTTTGTGGTCCGCATTTTTTACCAATACGAATTAAAAACCGCGGAAATTATTATGGAAGAAAAAAAAGCGATTGCCGGCATGAGAGATGTCTCCGCGGTGGAATCGCAAATCGCGCTGGGCAATGCCTTGGCCGCCGAGATCACCGGTTTTGACCGCCGGCAAACAAAAATCACCGAAGTGTTTTTGCGCGTTGCCGAATGTTTGCCCGCGGGGATTTCCTTGTCCGGTTTTCAATTTTCGCAAAACCGGATCAACATTGAGGGAACTTCTCCCAATCGCGATATTTTGGCGCTGTTCAAAAAAAATCTGGAGGGCCGGTCCGATTTTGCCAAAGTTGTTTTTCCGGCATCCAATTGGCTGTCGGCCAGCGACATAGAGTTTAGCGCGAGCTTTGAATATGTTAAAAATTAACCGGAAAATATTTTTTATCGTGGCGGGATTTGCGGCGGTTGCGATCGCTTTGGCGGCGGGGTTGTTTTTTCCATTGGTCGGCGGCATCCGCAAAATCGCGCAAACCACCGCTGAATTTCGAGCGGCGGCGGCGGTTGATGATTTGCGGGTGGACAATGCCGCCGATTTTGCGCGGTTTGCCAAAGAAGAGAAAGAGAATTTTCTGGCGCTGGCCGCAGTTTTCGCGGATACCGCAATGCCGCTGGATTTGATCGGAACTTTGGAAAATGCCGCGGCCACTGCCGGCGCCCGGATTGAATTTTTGCCACTGCCGGCGGCGCCGGCGGGCGCCGCGACTTTGCGGCTGGAAGCGAAAATTAGCGGTAGCGCGCCGGCGACTTTGCGGCTGATTGAAAAAATTGAAAACAGTCCCTATCTGATTGAAATTGAAAATGCGTCAATTTTTTCGGAAACGCCGGCCGCTTCCGAAAATACGGAAGAAGCGGGGATGGTCCAGGGAAGAATTTTATTGAAAATCTATGCTAAAACGCAAAAAAAGTAATCTCTTTTTTCTTGCCGTCGCTTTTTTGGGAAAGATCGTCCGTTCTCCGCAACGGGTATTTCTGGCGCTGGCCGTTATTTTTTCGCTTCTTGCCGTCGCGATTTTTTGGGACATTGAAAAAATTGCGCCCGCACCGCAAACTTCCGCCCAGATTGATAAAAATTTTCTTTTTGATACCGCCGCCGAAGCGGAATATCGCCGGGCTTTTGATGTCGTGAAGCGCCGGGCCGCGAACCACGAAAAAGCCGGCAAGTCGCTTTATCCGGATATTTTCACCGCCCCGGCAAAATCCGGAGTCGTGATTGATGCCGACATTGCTTCGGAAAATCCGCCGGAAGGGTTGACCGAACCGGCCAATTAGGACATAATCCATTACGGCACGATTACCGATTGAATTAATAATTGATCAATGATCAATGATCAATGATCAATGATCAATGATCAATGATCAATGATCA
>DAOSDI010000006.1:0-44842 GCA_035362275.1 Candidatus Pacearchaeota archaeon
AACAATTTGGAGAACCAGTTCTTTTGCTTGCCGCGAAACGGGCTGGCGATGTATAAATGCGCGGTGGAGTCTTTGGCGCCGCGCATCGGGTTGGGATCGGAGGCGATTTTTTGCAGGGCGCCGGCCAGACCTTCGGGATAGCGGGTCAACAGCGCCGCGGACGCATCGGCCAAAAATTCGCGCTTGCGCGAAATCGCCAGCTGGATCATCGTTGCCGCCAGCGGCGCCAAAATCGCCGCCGCAACACCAAATGCCAGCATCAGCAATCCGGCATTCCCCCGATCGTCGCGCCGCCCGCCGCCCCAGAAACTGAGGCGCAAAAACAAATCCGAAATAATGGCGATAACGCCCACCAAAATCACCACGATGGTTTGCAAAAGCATATCCTTGTTGCCGATGTGCGAAAGCTCGTGCGCGATCACGCCTTCCAGCTCGGTTTTGTCCAGCCGATCCAAAAGCCCGCGGGTTACCGCCACCACGGCGTGATCTTTGTCGCGCCCGGTGGCAAACGCATTGGGCTGGGCTTCGTTGATGATATAAATTTTGGGCAAGGGCAGTCCCGCGGCAATCGCCAAATTCTCCACCAGCCGGTAAAGTTCGGGATTATCGCGCTTTTCAATCGGGCGCGCACCCGCCATTGAAAGCACGATTTTGTCGCTAAACCAATAGGAGAAAAAACTTTGAAACACCGCGATCGCCACCGCGATATAGAGAAAAGACGAATCCCCCAGCGCCTGCGACAACAGCCACCCCAGCCCGACAAGAAACACAAAAAAGAAGGTTAGCAACAACCAGGTTTTTTTAATATTCTCATCGGCGTGGGTGTAGATGGTCGCCATAAAAAATGTAAAATTGAAAAATAAAAATGACAATGCAAAATTAAAAATTTAAAAAATGCCACGACATTTTACCATTTTTAATTGTCATTTTGATTTTTGATATTTACATTTTTAATTTGTTCCAAACCAAAACAAACGTGCATCGCTTATTCAAGCAACGCAAATTCAAAGATGAAATATAGTTTTATTTTTGCTCAAAGCTCACTTTGGGAACTTCGCGTTCGGCTTCGGCGGCAATTTCAAACAACTTCATCTGCTTGAAGCCAAAGACCGCGGCCACGACATTGGACGGAAAGCTTTCAATGGCAATGTTAAAGTCGCGCACATTGCCGTTGTAGAACCGGCGCGCCGCTTGGATTTTGTTTTCGGTGTCGGACAATTCGCGCTGAAGTTCCAGAAAATTCGCCGACGCTTTCAAATCGGGGTAGTTCTCCGCCACGGCAAACAAACTTTTCAACGTTTGCGACAGCGCGTTTTCTTTTTCAATTTTTTCCTCCGGCGTTTTGGCGTCCATCGCCGCGGAACGCGCGGCGGTAACATTTTCCAGCACCTGCTTTTCGTGCGCCGCGTAACCCTTGACCGTTTCCATCAGATTGGGAATCAGGTCATACCGGCGCTTCAACTGCACGTCAATGTCGGCCCACGCCTCTTTGGTGCGGTTTTTAAACGCCACCAGGCGATTATAGTTGAGAATCAGCCAGACAAAAAGCGCGGCGACAACGGCTAAAATAACGATTGTGGCAATTTCCATATTTTTTTTGTTATTCTATGCTTTATTTGATACTACTACTTTTGGGAAATTTTTAAAGCCCAATTGATTTTAAAGCAAAATTTTTGACATTTTTGGCAATCTCAAACGCTTCATGCGCATCATCCCAATTAAATTGCTCCGTAAACCCGCCGGGATAGCGGCTTTCAAAATATAAATTGGTCAAGACAAGCAAATCTTTGGCGAATTTTTCAACTTTGGGAAATGACTTTTTGAGCAAGTTCATTAACTCAACCAAGTCGTGCGTTTTTACCAATTCATTGCCATCGAACAAAAGCAATCCCTTTAAATATTTTTCCGCTATTTGTTGAGATAAAAACACACATTACTCGGCGAAACTTTTTCTTTCAAAAGCACATCGCAAGAAAGTTCGTCATCGCCGGCTCTTGCAAACCATTCCTTGGCAATGTCAAAATTATTCTTTATCATATAATAATTTGCCGCTTTTAATAATTTTACCTGCGAACGGATCGCCCAAGGACAGTCTCTCGCTCAAACGTTTTGGCGTGCATACTAAAATATCCATTCCTATTTGGCGATCCAAAAAATTCTCACCGATTTCCAGCGCCGCCCGGCGCGTTGATTTAATTCCTTTTTTCACCACCAAAAAATCAAGGTCGCTGTCGCGGCGCGGTTTACCCCACGCGAAGGAACCGAAAAGATAAATTTTCTCGGGCCGGTGCTTTTTTGCGATAATCGCGACAATCCGCTTTATTTCTTTTTCCGCCGCCTTATTCATATTATTTTAAACTTTAATATCCTTTTTGCCGGTGCCGCACGCCGTCAATTACCAGCGAACTATTGATAATCCTAAAAATTATTCGATAGCTACCCGACCGCAAACGAAATGTATCGGCATCGTAAGCGCCATGCAGTTTTAAAACATTAGGGCTCCGCAAAGGATATTTCGATCTGCAAACCTCTTCAATATCGGCAAAAACCTGCTTTTGAATTTCTTTTGGTAAACTCTTAATTTCTTTAACGGCGCGACGCGTGAATTGATAGTTAAACATGGAGAAATATTAGGATAGCCCCAACGATTTCTTTAATTCCCCGCCCTCGATTAAAGATTCTTTGCGCGCTTTTTTGAAGCTGTGATTTATTCTCACGGAAATTTTCGGCTTGGAATAGGCGACCAAATCCAAAATATCGCCAAGTAATTCTTTGGTTAGCAATTTGGCCGGTGCCAGTACTCCCCGTAAATTATTATCATCAATAACAGTTATTTTCATAAATTTTGATGCTTTTATATATGATCCTACTATTTTGTTATTATACCCTATTCCCCCCATCCTTGCATCCTTGACATTTTTTATTTTTTATTTTTTTGAGTAATGCCGCCGGCATAAATCGCCGGCGGAAAGACAAAAAGGCGAAGATCTGCGAACAATTCGGCAACAGACCCTTTAGCCGATTTTTTACGCGCGCGCCCAAATTTCAATTCAAAAAAGTTTTTATTATCAATGAAAAAAGATGATTATCGCAGATCTGCCAGCCCGATATTCAAACCAACGGGGCGGTCGGGAATGAGATGGCGGGAAGTCTTTTGCGGCAGGAGTTTGCCCGACAGCCCCGCGAACAGCACCTCTTTTTTGGAAATTTTCTCGCCGGCGCGCCAGCAAGCGACGCCGATTTCGCCGCTTTGGTAATCCACCAGACAGCACGGGCAAAAGGCCGCGCCCAGCGACAAAAGAGAATTCCAGCGATGGTGGCCGTCCAAAATCACCAATGTGTTTTTGTCCGCGATTATCGGATCCTTAACGCATCCGTCTTTTTTGATTTCCGCGCGCAAATTCTTCAAATGCAGAGGGCAAATTTCTTCGTGGGGCTTTAACGATCCGATGGCAATGTTTTTGATTTGATATTTGGGCATTGTAATAAAATTAAAACCGCTTGCTGAAAGCGGCGGGCAAATTTTTGAACCTTGAACCTTAAACTTTAACAAAAAACAAAATCGCCGCTTTGCGAAAAAGAGAATATCAAGCAACAACAACAATTTTGACCGGCAAAAATTTTCATATTTTTTAACGATTCGGCACTGCCAGCAAAGCAAAGCGGGTAAAATAGCGGTCAAGCGATTCCAAGTCGCCGCCATAAATTTGTCCGCCCAAAACCGCGTCGCAAAAAGTTTCGCAAGCGCGGCAAATTTCTTTTTTGCGCCACTTGCTCCAGCGCTTGTCGGACAAAGTCAGATAAAACAAATCCAGCGCGCGCGCCGCGGCGTTCCAAAATTTCGCTTCATCATTGCCGCAAGACCGCCGCGCCCGCCCCACCTCGCTGCCGATATTCCCCAATTGCTGGGCAAGCGACAGCTCAAACCACCTCCCCCGCGCCAAATTTTGATGCAAAAATTGACCGCTCATTTTATCAAATTGGAAATAATTTCAATTATCTTTTTTTGAATTTCAATATCATCAACCCCGCGCGTGCGATTGCCAAAGGCCGGTTTTAAATTGACCATTGAATCAAACTCAACAAAATCATCGCCGGATTTTTCAGGATAGAGATTGACGCCCCAAATGTTTTGATGGAGGGAGTTTTCCTTTTCAAGAAGCAATTCCAGCTCATCCATATGTAATTCCCCGCCAATCGCCATAACGCCTTTTTCAACATCAATCACGGCTTTCACCATATCGCCAAAACCCTCCTTGGCAATTTGTCCCAATTCCACCCTGCCGATCGGCTCTTTAATGATTTGGATTTTCATATTTTGCGTTGCCTCGTTTCCAAAATACCATTTTGCACCCGTCCTTTCAATCTTGACAAGTTCCCTATTTTATTTGCCGCCAGAATACCCCGGGACTCTGCCCCAAGGCAGTTTATTTTTATCCGCCCAAACGCAAACGCCCCCTTGCGGGAGCGCTTGCGCAATCTCTAATGATTAATGATTAATTATTAATTATTAATTATTAATGATTAATGATTAATGATTCTAATAGCCCATATCCATTCCCCCCATACCGCCGCCCATTCCGGGCATACCGCCGGGCATCGGGGATTCTTTTTTGGGTTTCTCCACCACCATGGCTTCGGTGGTCAGCAGGATGGACGCCGCGGAAGCCGCGTTCTGGATCGTGGCACGCACCACTTTGGTGGGATCCACCACGCCCGCGGTCAACATATCTTCATACTTCATTTTCGCCGCGTTGAAACCCACGGTGCCGTTGTTCTGGCGGATCTTTTCAATCACCACCGCGCCTTCCACGCCGGCATTGGCCGCAATCTGGCGGATCGGCTCTTCCAGCGCGCGTTTTAAAATGTTAATACCGATGGCTTCTTCGCCATCAACCTGAAGCTTGTCCAGCGCTTTGGCGGCATTCAACAGCGCCACGCCGCCACCGGGAACGATGCCTTCTTCCACCGCCGCGCGGGTCGCGGACAGCGCGTCTTCGGTCTTGTGCTGGCGGGCTTTTTGCTCAATCTCGGTGGCCGCGCCGACTTTGATCACCGCCACGCCGCCGGCCAACTTCGCCAGCCGTTCCTGCAATTTTTCGCGGTCAAACTCCGACTCGGTCTTGGCAATTTCGTTCTTGATTTGTTTGACGCGGTTTTCAATCAATTCTTTGTCGCCCTTGCCCTCCACGATGACAGTTTTCTCTTTACCCGCCACCACGCGCCGCGCCGAACCCAAATCCTTGATCGTGACATTTTCCAATTTCATCCCCAATTGCTCGGAAACCACCGTCGCGCCGGTTACCGCGGCAATGTCTTGCAACATCTCCTTCTTGCGGTCGCCGAATCCCGGCGCTTTCACCGCCAGCGCGTTGAAAATACCGCGCAATTTGTTGACCACCAAAGTGGCCAGCGCGTCGCCCTCAATGTCATCGGCGATAATCAACAGTTCTTTTTTGCCGGTCTGCATCACTTTTTCCAAAATCGGCAAAAGTTCGGGCAGGGAAGTTATTTTCTTTTCGGTGATCAGGATGTAGGGGTCTTCCAGCGCCGCCTCCATTCTTTCGGCATCGGTCACCATATAGGCCGAAGAATATCCCCGGTCAAATTGCAATCCTTTGACGATTTCCTTGCGGATGTCCAGATTTTTTGATTCTTCCACGGTCACCACGCCGTCTTTGCCGACTTCGGTCATCACTTCGGCGATCAGATTGCCCAATTCCGCGCTTTCGGCCGAAATGGTGGCCACTTGCGCCATCTCTTCCTTTTTGGAAATCGGCTTGGACATTTCTTTCAGGCTCGCCACCACCGCGTCCACGCCCTTGTCAATGCCGCGTTTGATCGCCAGCGGATTGGCGCCGGCGGTCACATTCTTCAATCCCTCGGCAATCAGCGCCTGCGCCAAAACGCACGCGGTCGTGGTGCCGTCGCCGGCCATATCGTTGGTTTTTTCGGACGCCTCTTTGACGATTTGCGCCCCCATATTCTCGGTTCTGTCCTCCAATTCAATCTCTTTGGCAATGGAAACGCCATCATTGGTGATCACCGGCGCGCCATAGGACTTGTCCAAAACGACATTGCGCCCTTTGGGGCCCAAAGTAACCTTCACGGCATTGGCCAGTTTGTCGGCGCCCGCCTTGAGTTTTTTGCGCGCGTTTTCGGAATAAACGATTTCTTTAGCCACAGTATTTTAAATCCAAAGCTCAAATGATAAATGTCAAATCAAGCCCAAAATTTAAAATCCAAAAAATAAATTTCTCTTTTTGGCATTTGGATTTTGGATTTTGTTTGACATTTGGATTTTGACATTGGAAATTTCAATTTTAGTCTTCAATCACCGCCAGAATATCGTTCTCTTCAATGATCAGATATTCTTTCTCTTCGACTTTGATTTCATTGGAGCTGTATTTCTTGAACAGCACCTTCTGCCCGACCTTGGCCGACATCGGAATTATTTGGCCTTGTTTGTTCTTTTTGCCCGGACCCACGGCCACCACCTTGCCCTGCTCGGGACGCTCCTTGGACGCACTGTCGGGCAAAAGAATGCCGGATTTGGTTTTTTCTTCGCTTTTGACCGGCTCCAACAAAACATTGTCTGCACACGGAGATATCTTCATAAGATTAAATCCTAAATCCTAATATCTAAATCCTAAACAAATTCAAAATTAAAATTTCAAAATTTAAAACATGAATAATCTGTTTTGAATTTTAATTTTTAAAATTTGGATTTGTTTAGAGTTTAGGGTTTGGAATTTAGAGTTTTAGTTTATTATCAGTCGCGACCGCCGACTGCTAATTGTTATTTATCCTTTTGCGAAAAATTTGTCAAATCCTCGTTTGCGCAAAAAAAATGGCGACATCTTTCAGTCGCCGCATTGGCAGTTATAAGTCGCCGCGCCGGCGGGTTGCATACAATGACCATTGCCAGGCGATTATTGCAAGCCCGAAAAAAAACACCGCGGCAATAAATGAATAAACAATAACAATCGCCTGATCATAAACGAAAATTATTTCCTTTTCACTTATTCTCTTAAGGCTGAACCACCTTGGTCCGGAATAAAATTCCGACCACTTCACCGGCTTTGAGTTCATCCCCCAAAAGACGACCGAGACGACCGAACTTCCGTTGATATGATAGCATCTCTCATTCTGAAAGGCTGTCACTATCATGCTTTTAGCCGCCGGTAATTGCCCGATGAAATAACTTTCATTTGGAGCAATCACCGGATTGGTGTCGGCCAGCATCGCCCGATGCCATGGGTCGTTATTCGCGGCCTCCAAGGAAACGAATTCAATCCCCCTTATGGCCGCCGACTCATTGATTGCGGTGCTCCGAGGCACCGCAATGTCTCCGGGCGGGAAAAAAACCGCCTCAATGATATAATATCCGAAGATTAACGCTCCGAGGGCGAAAAATATCGCCACCACTTTACTTCCTTTCATAATTAACCTCCAATGAACTTTGGCACCAAAATACAATAAAATAACTATTTTGTCAAATTTTTGGTTGAGTAAGCGCGCGCCGGGAGTTTGTATTTTAAAGGTCTAGCCCTCGCGTCCTCGCGAGGGCTAGACCTTTCACAGAGAATTCGGCGGGTGGACGCATACACTTGGTTGATTATAATGAAAGGATTTGATAGAATGCGGTTATGCTGGGAAAACTCATTATCTATACCGCAGGGAGCGGGTTCGGGCTTTATTTGGCCGTCAATCTTGTTCCGCAAATCAATTATTCGGGCGGATGGCCGACATTGGCCGCCGCCGGTTTTTGCATCGCCTTGCTGAATTTGACGGTCGCGCCGATCTTAAAAATCCTCTCCATCCCCCTGCGCATCTTGACTTTAAATCTATTTAGTTTAGTAATAGATATGTCAATGGTTTGGCTGGCCAACGCGCTGATCCCGGAATTGACCATTGCCGGCATCGGCCCGCTTCTGGCGGCCACCGTTATTATCTTATTGTTAAATTCAATGCTATGGCTGATCTTATCTCCATCGTTCAGATCGTAATTTCGGCGGCTATTGTCGGCCTGGTGCTTTTGCAACAGCGGGGCGGCGGCGGCCTCGGCGGCGCGTTCGGACAAGCCGGCGGCGCCTATTCCACCCAGCGGGGCGTGCAAAAAAAGATTTTCAATCTCACGATCGTCTTGGCGGTCATCTTCATCGGCCTGGCGATATACAACCTCTTCCAGAGATAATTTTCAATTTATAATTTTCAATTTACATTTTTCAATTTTCATTGAATTTTTCCCGCCAAAGGCGGCGACAATGTTCCAATTTGCCAAACGGAATACGGAATACATTTGCATTCGCATTTGTTTAAAAAATGTTCCATTGACAATTGATTGAAAACTGACAATTAAAAATTGAAAATTTGAAGTTAATCAATGAAGTTTCCCTCATTGGCCCATTGGAGGCAATTTTTTAAAATTCTCTCGCGCAAGGAAAAGATTGCGTTTTTCGTTTGCGCGGCTTCGGCAATCGCCGGCGGCGGAGTTTTGATCGCCGCGCTCCATCAAAAATACACCTTGGTCATGCCCGCCGATACCGGCAGTTACACCGAAGGCGTGATCGGCCGGCCGAGATTTTTGAATCCGGTTTACGCCGTTTCCCACGGCCCCGATCAAGATATTGTTGAACTGCTTTTTTCGGGACTGCTGGAATACGACTCCGCCGGACGGATCGTCCCGGGATTGGCCGACTATAATGTTTCCGAAGACGGAAAAGTCTACGAGTTCCGCATCAAGGAAAGCGCAAAATGGTCCGACGGCCGGGAAATCACCAGCGACGATGCGATCTACACCGTCAAGATCATCCAGGATCAGGCCTATAAAAGCCCTTTGCGGCCGCAGTGGATCGGCGTGGAAACCGAGAAAGTTTCCGAAACGGTTTTCCGCTTCAAATTACAAAATCCCTATTCGTCTTTTCCCGAAAATTGCACGCTCAAGATCATTCCCCGCCATATTTGGGAAAACACAACCGCCGACAACTTCTCCCTGTCGCCGAACAATCTGAATCCCGTCGGTTCCGGACCCTATAAATTCAAAAGGATCGTTTCGGACAAAAGCAACATCATCACCGCCGTTGAATTGGAAAGAAATTCTCTGTTTTCGGGGCCGGCGCCGTTTTTGCGGCAGGTGAATTTTGCATTTTTCAATGATTATGAAGCGCTGGCGGCGGCCTTCAAACAAGGACGCGTTCAAGGTTATGCGCCGCGCGAAAGCAATGGTGCCGTGCCCGCCGGCGCGGTAGGATACAATTATTCCATTCCCCGCTACTTCGCCGTTTTCTTCAACCCCAAGAAAAACGAGGCGCTGGCGGACCCGGCGGTCCGCAACGCGCTGGCGCGCGCCGTGGACAAAGACGAGATCATCCGCGCGGCGCTCGGCGGCCATGCCGCGGCCGTGGATTCGCCGATCGCAGGCATCAATCCGCCGGAATCGGCGCCAAAATATGATCCCGGGGAAGCGGCACGGCTTCTGGACGAAGCCGGTTATACGCGCGGCGAAGACGGCGCCCGCATCAAAACCGCCAGCAAAAAACCGGCGTTCCAATTCACGAAAACTTTGGTCAAGGGTTCTTCGGCAACCGCCGAAATACAGGAATTGCAAAAATGCCTGGCGCGCGAGGTGATGCCCGAATTGGAAGCCACCGGAAGTTTCGGCGACCAAACCTTGAAGGCCGTTAATCTTTTCCAGGAAAAATACCGGCAGGACATTTTGGATCCCCAGGGATTGAAAGACCCCACCGGCGACGTCAAACTCGGCACGCGCGAAAAATTAAACCAAGTCTGCTTCCCTTCCGGCGACAGCGCCACGAAACTGGAAATCACGCTTGCCGCCGCGGCTCAGGAGCCGTTCGCATCGGCCGCAAAAATCATCAAAAAGCAATGGGAAGAAATCGGAGTGGCCGTCAATATCCGGGAAATTCCCGTCGCCGACATTGAAAGGGACGCGGTCAAGCCGCGGGATTATGAGGCGCTGTTGTTCGGGCAAGCGCTGGGAATGATCGCCGATCCGTATCCTTTCTGGCACTCAACCCAGATTGCCGATCCCGGGCTGAACTTCGCGATTTACGAAAACAAAGACGCCGACAAACTACTGGAGGAAATCCGCGCCGCCGGCGACATCGCCGCGCGCGCCGAAAAATTGACGGCTTTGCAGAATCTGATCATCAAAGATTCTCCGGCGGTGTTTTTATATAATCCGGAATATCGGCACATCGCCGCCCAGTCCGTCAAAGGCATGAAATCCGGCCCGATCGCCGATCCCTCGCGCCGCTTTGCCGGTATCGCCCAATGGTATACCGCCGCCAAAAGAATTTTCAATCCCGGCAACTAAGGCGCCTAAATGATGCGAAAAAATTGCTTTTAATTTGAAAATTTGCTATAATGGCGTCAACCAACCAAAAAAACGGCTCCTAAGGAAGTTTTCCTAAACGATTTTCCTTGTTTTGAGGAATGTCTTTTGTCGCGATAAGTCATAAACACAAATCCATATGCATTCGTCGCCGAATGAATCTCAAAAAGAGATTACTAAAGTGGTAATTCCCGCCGCCGGCTGGGGCACGCGATTTTTGCCCGCCACCAAAGCAATGCCCAAGGAAATGTTGCCGATCATTGACAAGCCGGTGATCCAATACGTAGTTGAAGAGGCGGTCGCCAGCGGTATAAAAGACGTGATATTGATCACCGGCGGGCAAAAGCGCGCCATTGAAGATCATTTTGACCGTTCCGGCGAGTTGGAAAATTTCCTTGAATCCCAGGGGAAAACCAAGGCGCTGGCCGGCATAAAAAAGATTGCCGGTCTGGCAAATTTCATTTACCTCCGGCAAAAAACCGTCCAATACGGCAACGCGCTGGCGGTGATGGCCGCCCGGCCGGTAATCGGCAACGAGCCGTTCGCGGTAATGTGGGGCGACGAATTCATCTCGGCCGATCCTCCCCGCTTGCAACAAATCATTGACGTCCACCGAAAATACGGCGGCATCGTGATTTCCGGGGTGCGGATTGAATCGCAGGACGATGTTTCCCGCTACGGCATCGCCGATATGGAACCGGTGGAGGAAGGAATTTTTAAAATCAAGAAGATCATTGAAAAGCCCCTGCCGCCGGAAGCACCCTCCAATCTGGCAACCCATGGCGCTTATATCCTGCCCCCGGAAATTTTCGGCATTATCCAAAACTTGAAACCCAGCAAAGGCGGCGAAATCTGGCTGATTGACGCGATCAACCAACTGATTGACGGCGGCTATCCGGTTTACGCCTGCGAAATCAAAAACGGTAAATATTACGACACCGGCAACAAGACCGAATATCTGAAAACTGTCATTGAATTCGCGCTCAACCACCCCGATTTTTCAAAAGACATCAAGGAATACATCAAAAACCTGAAAATAAATTAAACTAATTTTCAATCTTCAATTTCTAATTTTCAATGAATTTTCAATGAATCAATTATCAAACAAGAAACAACTCATCTGTTTGAAAATTGGTTAATTGTAAATTGGTCATTTATTGTAAATTGAAAATTGTTAATTGAAAATTCTCCCGCCCTCAAGGCGGGAGGCGCATGCGGGCATGGCGGAATTGGCAGACGCGCACGGTTCAGGGCCGTGTGAGTAACATCATGGAGGTTCAACCCCTCCTGCCCGCACCAATGAATTTTTGCAACTTCAAATTCATAATAAATTATCGCCGTTTGCCGGCAAACGGCCGGCGGTGATGCCGCAGACGCGGTAAACGGCAGGGCAAAAGCCCGGCCAGATGCCGATTTTGCGGTTAAAACAACCGAAGGCTTGCTGTTTGAATATTTTTCGCGATAAAGTGCAACTGCCCGAAACAAGGCAAGTGCGACCGTTCGCCTGTTCAAACAACCGGCCGACCAAAACGCGAAACGCGAAAAGAACGATTGATAAATGTTCTTTTGCGGATCGCGGTTCTGAAAATAAATGCACAATAATCCGATAAATCCCGGCGGCGGACGGGCAAAAAAACCCGCCAAAGCTCCGGCGCAGTCCTTTGACGGCGCACTGGAAGCGATTTTGGGTACACTACCCCGGCCCCAAAAAACCGGCGGCAAGGCCGCACCGGCGGCGGCGCGGCAAAGCGGCCAAAGACGCCGCGGAGGCAATAAACGTTTTCGCGTAAACCCGCGGCAAAATCAAGTTCAAGCCCAAAGCCATTCCCAGCCTCAAGGTCGCCAAAACAATGACGGACGCTTGCGCGTCATTCCTTTGGGCGGCTTGGGAGAAGTCGGCCGGAATATGACGCTTTTGGAATACGGAAATTCCATCTTGATTATGGATATGGGTTTTCGTATGCCCGGCGAAGATATGCCCGGCATTGACTACATCATTCCCAATATTGATTATCTGAAAAACAAGGTTAAAAATATCGTCGGCGCGGTTTTCACCCATGGGCACTATGACCACATCGGCGCCGTCCCCTACATCATTGAAAAGATCTGGCATCCGGGATTCCGGATGATCGCCTCGCCGCTCACGCGCGCCATTATTCTTAAACGGCAAGATGATTTTCCCTCCTGCCCGAAGCTGGACATTGAGTCCGCCGATGACGGCGCCCGCTTCCAGCTGGGACCCTTTGAGGTGGATTTTTTCCGTATGAACCACAACATTCCCGACAATTTCGGCATTTTTGTCAAAACTCCGGTCGGCAACGTGATCAACACTTCGGATTTCAAATTTGACGACCATCCCATCAACGACAAGCCGGTGGATTTTGATCGTTTGCGCGCCATCGGCGCCCGCAAGATATTGCTTCTTCTTTGCGACTCCACCGGCGCCGAAGAACCGGGCCATTCCCTCTCCGAACAGGAAATCTTTGAAAATCTGGAAAAAATCTTTCGGGATGCCAAAGGACGCATCATCGCGGCCACTTTCGGATCACTGCTTAACCGCGTCCAACAGATGATCCATCTTTCGGAAAAATACGGCCGGAAAGTCGCCATTGACGGCTATTCGCTGAAGAACAACGTTGAAGTCTGCCGCCAGATGAAATATATCCGTGCCGAAAAAGGCACCTTTGTCCAGCTTGGGGAAATCGCCAACTTGCCCGACGAACAGACAACGGTCATCTGCACTGGCGCCCAAGGCGAAGCCGACGCGGCGCTGATGAAAATCGCCAATCGCGAGCACCGCTTTTTGCGCTTCAAGAAAAACGATTCGGTGATCTTTTCCTCATCGGTGATCCCGGGCAACGAACGCACCGTGCAGAACCTGAAAGACAACATCCTGCGCCAGGGAGTGAAAGTCTATCACTATAAAATGATGGATATTCATGCCGGCGGGCACGCCAAGCAAGAGGAATTGAAAGAAATGACGCGCTTGATGCATCCGAAATTCTTTATGCCCATTCACGGACAGTACTCAATGCTGGCGGCAAACGCCGAGCTGGCGGTCGCCGCGGGAGTTGCCGAACAAAACATTCTCGTGGCGGAAAACGGACAGATCGTTTCGCTGAGTCCTGACGACATTATTCTTGAAAAAGAAGCCGCGCCGTCAAGTTTTGTGATGGTGGACGGATTGGGAGTGGGCGACATCGGCGAAGTGGTTTTGCGCGACCGCCAGGTTTTGTCGCACGACGGCATGTTCGTGATCGTAACGGTGGTTGACCGCCTCACCGGCAAAGTGAAGGGATCTCCCGACATCATCTCGCGGGGATTCGTTTATCTGCGGGAATCCAAGGACCTGCTCAAGGAAACGCGCACCCGCACCGTGGAGATCATCGGCCGCGCGGTTTCAAACAACGGCGCGGTCAACTGGAATCATGTCAAGGAAGAGATCCGCGGCAAAATCGGCGATTTTCTTTTTGCCAAAACCGAAAGAAAACCGATGATATTACCGGTTGTTATAGAAGTATAAAAAACACTAATTTTCAATTTACAATTTTCAATTGACAATCGATTTTCAATGAACCAATTTTCAAACGAACACGCCGCATTCCGTTTGGTTCATTAAAACATTGAGACATTTATTGAAAATTGGATTTTGAAAATTGAAAATTATTATGCGAATTTTTTCCGGGATTCGGCCCACCGGCGACATTCATCTGGGAAATTATTTCGGCGCGATCAAGCAATGGATTTCCCTGCAAAACCAAAACGATTGCGTTTTTTGCGTGGTTGATCTGCACGCGATCACCACACCCTACGATCCCAAAAAAATGCCGGCGCAAATCATCGGCTTGGCCGCAGACTATCTTGCCGCCGGCCTTGATCCGGATAAATGCGTTTTATTCGTGCAATCGCACGTAAAAGAACACGCCGAACTGGCATGGCTTTTGGGCACCATCACGCCCATGGGCGAATTAAAGCGAATGACGCAGTTCAAGGACAAATCAAAACAGCACCCCGAATACGTCAACGCCGGGCTGTTCAACTATCCGGTGTTGATGGCCGCCGATATCTTGCTGTATAAAGCCGGCGGCGTGCCCATCGGCAAGGATCAGCAACAGCATGTGGAATTGGCGCGCGCAATCTGCCGGTATTTCAACGGTAAATTCGGCAATGTTCTGAAAGAGCCGAAAGAAATATTTTCCGAAGGCCAAAAAATAATGTCATTGGCCGACCCGGCAAAAAAAATGTCCAAAACCGGCAATCCCAAAGGCTGCATCGGCCTTTTTGAAGATCCCGAATCAATCCGCAAAAAAATTGCGATGGCGGTCACCGATACTCAAAAAACGATCAAATACGACCCCAAGAAAAAATCGGGCATCGCCAATCTCCTCGTTATCGCTTCGCTGGCGGCCGGCAAGCCGGTTTCCGAGATTGAAAAAGAATTTGCCGGGAAAAATTACTCCGAATTCAAAAAATTTGTTGCCGAAACGCTCATTGCCTATCTGGAGCCTTTGCGCCGCAAGCGTCAGGAACTGGCCACCCGGGAAGTTTATGTTAACGACATTCTCAAACGCGGCGCGGCCAAGGCTCAAATAATCGCAACGGAAACTATGCGCGAAGTGAAAACCGCCATGGGACTATGACAAAAAACTGCCGGTTTTAAAACCGGCAGTTTTTTGTTAAATCCAAAATTCAAATGTCAAATGTCAAATCAAGCCCAAAGTTCAAAGACCCAAAAAGGGTGCGGATTTATTTTTGACATTTGGATTTATGATTTTGTTTGACATTTGGATTTTGTCATTTGTCGGAAGCCATCAGGGGTCCAACCCCTGTCAAATTTACAGGGGTTGGACCCCTGGAGATTTAACGCTGGATCCATCCGTTAACAAATTCTCTGATCGTTTCCGGAGAACCGAAAACTTTTGTTAGATAATCTCTGTTTGAAACTGAAGGAAAATTTTTCTTTTCGATATAATCCATATAGCTCGACCAGCGGTAATTTTCCAAAAAATCAATGGCTACTTTTTTGTTGGCAATGCCCCTCTCTTTCCAACATGGCTCAACAATTGAAATCGGATTCGCGTGTATATAAGTAAAAACCGTCTTTAAGTATTCGTCGCCATCAATATGGCGCGCTTTGAATCTGCCCTGAAAAAGGTGGCCAATACGATGATATTTATTGTTAAAATAAACCGTATAGCCCGAATTAAACTTTTGCATAAAAATACTCACTCCCTCGGATTTCAACTGCCGCAAAAGCAAATGGATGTGATTCGGCATAAAAACAAATGCTAAAATCTCAACCAATTTGTCTCTTTTGTCGATTTGCAATCGCTCAATCATCTCCGTCGTTATTTGGCGTTTTAGCTTTTCCCTCTCTTTTCTTTTTTCCCGTATCGTCACCGATTCAACCGTATTGAATTCGTAAAGCGAAAAGATCCCGCGCCATTTATCGTTTTCATCAATAAAAACACTTCTCCCCTCAACCCCGCGGATTGTTATATGATAGATCTCATTTTCCAAAAATTGTGGCCTTTTGCTTGGCATAATTCCATTCTATTTCAAATCTATCAGGGGTTCAACCCCTGTCAAATTTACAGGGGTTGGACCCCTGGAGATTATTTCAAATCAAGGAATTTATAATGCTCATTAGTGATGGGGAGGCCGCAGTCGGAAAATATTTTGAGGGATTTTTGTTTGATTTCTTTCAGCGCTTCCGGCGTAACTCCTTCAAATTTGCATTTGATCACCGGCGCGGTGTTTGACGCGCGCGCCAACGCCCAGCCGTCGGCAAAATTTATCCGCGCGCCGTCAACATCAATAAAATCGTATTTATTGTCGCGCAAATATTTTTGCAATTTCTCAATCACGCTGAATTTGACATCGTCGGCGCAATCAACATTCAGTTCCGGACTGGCAAAATAGCGCGGCAAGGAATCAATGTAGGCGGCAAAATCATTCTGTTCGGACGCCGCTTGCGCCAATTTCGCCGAGGCAAACACCGCGTCGTCCACCAAATAATAGTCCAGGGGAAACGCGTAGTGAAAAGTAATCTCGCCGCCGAAAACCGCGTTATGTTTTTTGACATTCTCGCGAATGGCATTGTGGTGCGACACGGAAAACATCGGCTGGCCTCCCCGGGCGCGCACATCGTCAATGAACGCTTTGGAAGCGCGCATACAATGCACCACCGCGCCGGTTTTTTGCGCCAGCGCCTGGCGCGCCAGCACCAGCAGGGTATCGTCGCCGTTCGCCGCGCGGCCGCGATTGTCAATAATACCCACGCGGTCGCCATCGGTATCATAGATAAATCCCATATCGGCACCGGTTTCTTTCACTCGCGCTTCCAGCGCCGCGCGGTTTGCCGTCACATAAGGATCGGGCATATGATTGGGAAAGGTGCCGTCAAAATCGCCGAACATTGTTTCAACCTCGCATCCCAATTTTTCAAACAGCCTTTCCGGCAAATAGCCGCACGCGCCGTTGCCGGTGTCCAAAACAATTTTCAGCGGCCGGTTGAATTTGATTTTTGACGCGACATAGTCAATGTACTCCGGCGACAGGTCGGATTCGGCAAGCTTGCCTGCGGACGCGCCCGCGCCGGAATTTTTCGCCTCCAATGTTTGCGCCGCGCGCTTTAATCTCTGCAACGACTCGCCCATCAATTCCTCGCTTTCCGCGCCGCCGTCGCGGCGGCCGTGATAAGTGAGGCCGTTGTGATGGGATGGATTGTGCGATCCGGAGATCATCAGCCCGCCGTCATATCCGTAATGCATAATGGCAAAATACCATAACGGATCCGGCGCGATTCCCAAATCAATCACAACGCGCCCGGATTCCAAAAACGCCCGGCGGGCAACCGCCGCCAGCGCCGGCGAACTGGGACGGGGATCCCGTGCCAAAACCACCCGGCGCGAAGCGGGATAAAGATCGCAAAACGCCCTCGTGGTCCAATAAACCGCGTCTTCGTTCAATTCGTCGGGGTAAGTTCCCCGGATATCATATCCGCGGAAAATATTGTCTTTGATCATAATTTGAGAAGATTATTTTACCGGATTATTTTACCAAATTATAACACAAACAAGCATTATTCCAAGCCACTCGCTGAGTCTAAAATTAAAGGGGACTATCCCTCGTTACCGCGAGGGGTAGTCCCCTTTAATTCTGCATTCGGATTCTCTGGGAAGGGTCTAACCCTCGCGATTACGCGAGGGATAGACCCTTTAAATACAAATACCCAGTGGCCGGTTACTATTTCAATCATGATTGACGGAAAGGATTTTTAATGATAATATGTTGCCATAATCCAAGCCATCTCCCATCCGAAAAATGCGGACGGGACCCGTTAACAGATGGCCGGAAAGTAAATATGATGAAGCACTACGAATACACTTATCTGACGCGGCAGGATATGTCCGAGGACGACGCCAAAAGTTTGCAGGATAAGATCGGGTCGTTTGTCACCGGCAAAGGCGGCACGATCGTTGATGCGCCCAAAGCCCGCAAACAACGGCTGGCCTACGCGATCAAAAAACAAAACGCCGCGTATGTGAACACGATTTTGTTTTCTTTCGGCCCCCAAAATCTGGCGGACCTCAAAAAAGACATTGCCGGAGAAACCGAAATTCTGCGGGGATTGATTTTGGCCTACGATCCGAAAAAAATGGAAAAAGAAGTCCGCCGCGGCCGCCCGGCAATCGCCACTGCGGAAGCGCCGGCCGAGACACCGGCCGAGACGAAGCCGAAATCGGAAAAAACTTCTCCAAAAGAAAAAATGCCCGCCGAAGAGAGTGAAGAAAACAAAAAAGACGCGCCGGCAGAACCCGCGCCGGCCGCCGCGGAAGCGCCGGACAAGCCGAAGCGCCGGACAAAGATCAAGGCCGAATTGCGCGACATTGAAGAAAAACTGGACGAAATCCTCAAATAAATTCATAATTTTTAATTCATAATTTATAATTTTTAAACAATTTTTAATTTAAAAATTTTAAAATTGGATTTTGTTTAAAAATTTCAAATTTCAAATTAAAAATTGCGTTTGATGAATCTCAACAAAGTATTTCTCATCGGCAGGTTGACGCGCGATCCGGAAATCCGGGTGATGCCCAGCGGCCAGCAGGTGGCCAATTTCGGCATGGCAACCGACAGCTTTTACACCGACAAGAATTCCGGCCAGCGCCAGCAAAAAACGGAATTTCACAACATCGTGATGTTCGCGCGGCTGGCGGAAATCGCCGGCCAGTATCTGAAAAAGGGATCGCTGATTATGCTGGAAGGCCGCTTGCAGACGCGCGATTGGACCGATCAGGCGGGCAACAAACGCTATCGCACCGAAATTATCGCCGAAAATATGCAAATGGGGCCGCGGCAAGACGGCGGCGGCCAGTCGTCGTCGGCCGAAAGCTACGCAACCGCCGCCGCGAGAGTCCCGGAAGACAGGCCGGCGGTAAAGTCCGCCAAACCCGCCGCCGCAAAGGCGGAGCCGGATATTCCCATCATTGAGGAAGACGGCGATATCAACGTGAAAGACATCCCCTTCTAAACCAATAAATTTCCAATTTTCAATTTCCAATTTCCAGCAAATTTTCAATGATTCAATGGCCAAACAAAATGCGGCATTATCGTTTGAAAATTGAAAATTGAAAATTGCGAAGCGAATTATATGGCTTGCTATTTTTGCCAAAAAAACATCCAAACAATTGATTTCAAGGACACCGAGATTCTCCGGCATTTCACTTCCGGAACCGGCAAGATCCGCCCCAAAAAGAAAACCGGCGCCTGCGCCACGCACCAGCGCCAGATCGCACAAGCGGTCAAACGCGCCCGCTTTTTGGCCCTGATGTCCTAGGGAATCGCAAAAGATTGACAATCAACAAAAAATCCGCTTTCGGCGGATTTTTTGTTGATTGATGAATGATTATCAATGATCAATGATAATTGATCAATTATTAATTATCAATTATTGATTATTAATTATTAATTATTAATTATCAATTATCAATTATCAATTGATCGCTAATCTTTTGAATCGTCAAAAGTGGCATCAATTTTCACTTTTAATTCGGATTTTATTTTTTCCAGAATTTCGGAATTTTCGCGCAAAAATTGTTTTGATTGTTCCATTCCCACCCCCAGTTTTTGCTCGCCGAACATTATCGTGCTACCGGATTTTTTGATTACTTCCAGACTTAACCCCGTGTTGATCACGTCGGAAAATTGGGAGATGCCTTCGTTGTAATAGATGTCGTATTCCACCACTTTGAACGGCGGCGCCACTTTGTTTTTCACGATCTTGGCCTTCACGCGATTGCCGATAATCTCTTCGCCGTGCTTCAATTGGCCGATGCGCTTCAATTCAATCCGCACCGACGCATAGAATTTCAGCGCCATGCCCCCGGGCGTGGTTTCGGGATTGCCCCACATCACGCCAATCTTCATCCGCGTTTGGTTGATGAAGACCACGATGGTATTGGTTTTGGCCGCCACCGCGGAGAATTTGCGCAAGGCCGACGACATCAGCCGCGCCTGCAAACCGATTTGCTGGTCGCCCACTTCGCCGTCAATTTCCGCGCGCGGAGTCAATGCCGCCACCGAATCCACCACAATAATGTCCACTTGCCCCGACTTCATCAGGGTTTCCACAATTTGCAAGGCCTGTTCGCCCGAATCGGGCTGGGAAATCAAAAGATTGTCCACGTTGACGCCGATGCGTTTGGCATACATCGGATCCAACGCGTGTTCGGCATCCACAAACGCGGCCGTGCCGCCCTTTTTCTGGGCTTCGGCCAGAATGTGCAACGACAGCGTGGTTTTGCCCGCGGATTCGCCGCCGTAGATCTCCACGATCCGGCCGCGCGGAATCCCGCCCACGCCCAGCGCCATATCCAGCGAAATGCAACCGGTGGGAATCACGTCCACATCCACTGCCTTGACATCTTTCAACGTCATAATCGCCCCCTCGCCGAACTTTTCGCGGATTTCGTTCAGCGCCGCCTGCAACCCCTTGTTTTCATTTTCCTTGCCGGCCTTCACCTTGTCGCCTTCGGAAATTTTTTTCTTCTTCATAAATTTGGCAATGATTATTAACGCTAACTTTGCCGGCAACTTTTACAGGCAACGATCTCCCGCTCAATTTTGATGATCCGCTTTTCAAATTCCGCCAATGTTTCTTTATCCGCTTTCTTTTCCTCCAATCTTTTCAATTCGGCTTTTATTTCCGCCAGTTCGCCTTCAATGCGAGACAAATATTCAATGACGGTTTTATAACTGCTGTGCATATCTCTCTCCAAAAAACCAACCTTGGCTTCCAGATTATCAACCTTGGCTTCCAGATTATCAAATCTAATCTCAAGTCTGTCCATCCGATTTTCCATTGAATCAAATCTTTTGTTGACCCTTTCAAAACCGCGCTCCATCATTTCGCGCGTCATCAAATTATCTTCAGCCACCAATTTAATTTGATCGCCCAGATTTTCCACCAGCACCATCAGCCGCTCTTCATAAGTGGAATCATTCTTGGGTAAAATGTTTTTATCGGTCTTTTTCACCATATTGAAATCACATTCGAAAACCGCGCCAAAAGCGCGAAAATCAAGGAATCAAATGATTCCAATGATTCCCATCGCCAGTGCGGGTTTGCCGTGCGATGTGAACAACAAAAAATATTATCTGCCGGTATCATTGATTATAATACCATTTTCTTCTTACCACAAACATTGACAAATTTGCATTTTCTATTTTTGTATTTTATATCAACTATTAGTTAAAATTTGGCCATAATCGATTAGACTTTCTGCCAGCCGTCGTCGCCTTGCCCGCCCTCAACCTCGTTGACGTCGCCCGACATTCCGCCGGGGATATCTCCCGGAGAGTCAATCACCGACACCAGCACATCGCGCGGCTTGGCGCCGTCGCCTTGCCCCACCACCCCGCGCTCTTCCAGCAGATCAATCAACCGCGCCGCGCGGGCATAGCCCACGCGCAGGCGCCGCTGTAAAAACGAGGCCGAAGCTTTGCGCGCCTGCACCACCACCGTCTTGGCTTGCTCATACAGCGGATCGTCGCCAAACCCCTCGCCGGCGCCTTCCGGCACGCCGAACATACTGCCGCCGCCGTTATACTCCCGGCCGGGCTCGCCCATCATCAGGCTTTCCAGCACTCCGTCTTCAATTTTGAATTCCGGCGGGGAATTGTTTTCCTTGATCCATTCCAAAACTTTCTTGCTTTCCTTTTCGGAAATATAGGGCCCCTGGATGCGTTTGGGTTTGGGATATTCCGAAGACATAAACAGCAGATCGCCGGCGCCCAACAATTTTTCCGCCCCCGAAATATCCAAAATCGTGCGCGAATCAATCTGCGACGCCACCTGAAACGCCACCCGGCAAGTGATGTTGGCCTTGATCAGGCCGGTGATCACTTCCACGCTCGGACGCTGGGTCGCCACGATCAAATGAATGCCCACCGCCCGCGCCATTTGCGCCAGGCGCACGATGCCCGCCTCAATTTCCTTGCCCTTGGTCGCCATCAGATCCGCCATTTCGTCAATAACGAAAACGATATAGGGCAGGGATTCGTCGCCGTCCTTGGCGCATTTCTCGTTGTAACTGGCAATGTTTCTTGATTCTTTTTCGCCCAAAATGTCAAACCGGCGATCCATTTCCGCGATCGCCCATTTCAGCGCGGCAATCGTTTTGTTGACGTCAAAGATTACCGGCGTCAGCAAATGCGGCAGTTTGTTGTAGCCGCGCATCTCCACCCGCTTGGGATCCACCAAAATCAAGCGTAGCATCTCCGGCGGATTGCGATAAAGCAGGGATGTCAAAACGCTGTTCAAAAATATGGTTTTGCCCGTGCCGGTCGCGCCCGCCACCAGCAAGTGCGGCATCCGGGCAATATCGGAATAAATGGGACTGCCCAGAATGTCCTTGCCCAGAGTGATCAGCAGATTCGCCGGCGATTGGGCGAATTGGTCGGTATCCAAAAGCTCGCGCAACCCCACGCCCGCGCGGCTTTTGTTGGGCACTTCCACGCCCACCAGTGATTTTCCCGGAATCGGCGCTTCAATGCGGATCGACGAACTGGCCAGCGACAGAGAAAGATCGTTGGACAGCGTCGTGATCTTGGAAAGCTTGATGCCTTCGGCGGGCTTGAGCGCATACTGCGTTACCGACGGCCCCACGATGATTTCCGGCGACATTTCCACCGGAATGCCAAAATTTTCCAAAGTTTTTTTGATGATCGCCGAATTCTGCTTGACATCGCCGGCCAGCGGCGCCGAATCACGGCAATCCAAAAGATCCAGCGGCGGCATTTTATATTGGGCTTTTTCCATCAGTGCGCCGCGCGCCGCCGCGGATTTTTTGGCGGCGGCCGACCGGCCGTTGTCGTTTTTCGGCGCCCCGCCCCGGGCACTGATCATTGAAAATTTGGGAATGGCAATCGTCGGCGCGAAAGGTTTTTTGGAGGTTAAAGTTTCTTTTTCGGGCAGGGCTTTCTTTTTGAGCGCCAGTGCCGTTTTTTTGGTTTCTTTTGCGCCCAATGCCGGTAGGCGGAATTTGGAAAGATCCGGCGCCGGCCGTCCCAAAAGCCACCAAAAAACCATCGCCCCCGCCGCAAAAAACGCCGCAAAAAACGCGCCCGCAACCCAGGAACCGAACAAATTAAACGCCGGCAGGCTCAGATAATAGCCGATGCCGCCCCCGCCGCGCGCGGTATAATCAAGGTTTGCCAAAAAGCCGGCCGCGCCGGCCAGAAACAAGAGCGAGGCCAGCGACAGCGACGCGGCAAACCGCGCCTGTTGGGAAATTGCGCAGGCGGCGCCGGCGGCGAAAAAAATCGCCGGCAGTAAGAATGCCGCGCCGCCCAGCGCGCCGCGCAGTCCGGCGGCGAGCCAGTTGCCGATCATCCCCGCCAAACCGAAAAACCCGAGCGCCAAAACCAGCCCCGCCACCGCGAATAAAATGCCGGCGGCCCATCGTCTGGTGCGCCCGGGGAAATGGAACAATTCGGGAAATTTGAAATTTTTTTTGACCCGCCCGCGCGCGCGGCGGCGGTGGTTTTTTTTCATACGCAGAATTATGAAAAATCAAAATTAGAAAATAAATATTACCGGGGAAGTAGCGGTATTTGATACCGCTAAAATTTAGCGGTATCAAATACCGCTACGATTCTTCGGGACTTCGCCATCTTCGGCCGGCGATGTCTCTTCCGTTACCGCCGCGCCGGCGCCGAATCCCGTGCCCGCGGGAATCAGTTTGCCGATGATCACGTTTTCCTTCAATCCGTCAAGACGGTCTTCCAGCCGCTCCAAACCGGCCTTGATCAGCACCCGCGAAGTTTCCTGAAAGGACGCCGATGAAAGCCATGACCCTGTCGTGAGCGCCACTTTGGAAACGCCCAGCAATACCGGCACAAAGTCCACCGGCCGCAGTTTTTGCTCAATCAGCCGCTTGTTCTCTTCCAGTACTTGCTTCAATTCCACCACCTCTTTTGGGGTGAACAGGCTATCGCCGGGATCTTTGATCTTCACGCGGGAAAACATTTGCCGGATGATCACCGCCACGTGCTTGTCGTGAATCGTTGCCCCTTGGGAACTGTAAATATGCTGAACTTCCCGGAGAATGTAGCGTTGCACCGCATCGCGGCCCACCAGCTTGTAAAGTTCCTTTAAATCCAAACTGCCTTCCCAAAGCGGCCGGCCCTTGGTAATTTCGTCGCCGGCGCGCACCAAAACGTTAACATTGCCCGGCGCCGAAAATTCAATCGTCTGAAAATTCGCGGCGCGCGACGGCACGTCTTCTTTCTTGTCCTCGGCGGCCTTTTTCCGCTTTTTGGCTTCTTTTTTGCCGTCTTTGGGCGCGTCCTTGGATTTGATCTTGATCCTGATAATCTTATTTTGGCCCTTTTCGGAAATGACTTCAAGCACCGTGCCGTCCGCCGGACAAATCTCGGCTTTCCCGCCGGGAATCCGCGCTTCAAAAATTTCTTCCACGCGCGGCAAACCGGAAGTGATGTCCGTGCCCGAAGCCACGCCGCCGGTATGGAAAGTCCTCATCGTCAACTGAGTGCCCGGCTCGCCGATGGACTGCGCCGCGATGATGCCCACCGCTTCGCCCAGCCGCACCATCTGGTTGTTGCCCAAATCCCAGCCGTAGCATTTCTGGCACAATCCTTTTTCGGATTTGCACGACAGCGGCGTCCTGATCCTGATTTTTTCAACCCCCGCGGCGATCAGCCGGCGGCCCGTCTCCCAATCAATCATTCCCCCCTTCTTGATAATCGTTTCCTTGTCGGACTTGACGGTTTCGGCGCAAACATGGCCGACGACCTTATACAGGAAATTCTGCCCGATTTCTTCGGATTCCTTGAGATAAATCTCCATTCCGTCGGTATCGCCGCAATCCTCTTGGCTGATGATCGCTTCGTGGGCGACATCCACCAGCCGCCGCGTCAGATAACCGGCGGTGGAAGTTCTCAACGCCGTATCCACCGTGCCTTTCCGCGCGCCGTGGGTGGAATTGAAGTATTCCAACACGTCCAATCCCTCCTTGTAGGAATTTTTCACCGGCAATTCAATGATGTCTCCGGACGGATCCACCACCAATCCTTTCATTCCCGCCATTTGCACCGGCTGGGACCACGAACCGCGCGCGCCGGCATCAATCATCTGGTAGACCGAGCTTTCTTCCGACAGGGTTTTGGGCACCAAATTCTCAATCGTCGCCTTGGTTTTGGACCAAATTTCAATGATCTTGTTCTTCTTCTCGTCTTTTGACAAAAGTCCCTTTTGATAATAATCTTCGGTTTTTTCCACCTCCTTTTCCGCCTCCTTGATGATGCCGGCCTTTTCCGCCGGCACGTGGAGATCATCCATTCCCCATGAAATTCCCGACAATGTGGAATATTCAAAACCGAGTTCCTTGATGCGGTCCAAAGTATCTTCCACCGTTTGCACGTTGTAGTGGCGGATCACGTCTTCGGCGATGTTTTCCAAATCTTTGACTTTCACTTTTTGGTTGACGAACGCAAAATCTTCCGGCAGGGTGCGGTTGAAAATAATTCGGCCGACCGTGGTTTCGGTAAAACCGGGCGCCGACGGCTTGACGCCGCGCACTTTGATCTTGGCGCGCATATCCAAATCCCCGAATTCACAGACCATCACGGCTTCGTCGGGACCGGCAAAAACCTTGCCCTCGCCTTTCGCGCCGGCGACTTCGGCGGTGAGCCAATAACAGCCCAGCACCATATCCTGATAAACCGTCACCACCGGCGTGCCTTTGGCGGGTTTTAACAAGTTCAAGCTGGAAAGCATTCTTTCCCGCGCTTCCTTTTGCGCCAGCGCCGACAGCGGCAGATGGACCGCCATCTGATCGCCGTCAAAGTCGGCGTTGAACGCCTTGCAGACCATCGGATGGATTTGCAGGGCCTCGCCTTCAATCAGCACCGGATAGAACGCCTGAATGCTCAACCGGTGCAGGGTGGGAGCGCGGTTGATCAGCACCAGTTTGTCTTTCACCACCTCTTCCAAAATCGCCCAGATTTCGTCGGTTTCGGCTTCAATCAGCCGCGATGCGCCGCGGACATTGAATGCCATCTCTTTTTCCAAAACGCGGTGGATCACGAACGGCTTGAACAATTCCAGCGCCATTTTCTTGGGAATCCCCACTTGGTTGAGCCGCAAATGCGGGCCGACGACAATTACCGAGCGTCCCGAATAATCCACGCGCTTGCCCAAAAGATTTTGGCGGAACCGTCCCTGTTTGCCCTTGAGCATATCGGCCAAAGATTTCAACAGCCGCCGTCCGCCGGTGGTCGCCTGCGTGGTGGTGCCTTTTCTCATTCCGTTGTCAATCAGCGAATCCACCGCTTCCTGCAACATTCTTTTTTCGTTGCGCACGATCACTTCCGGCGCGGCGATCTCCTGCAGATATTTGAGCCGGTTGTTGCGGTTGATGACGCGGCGGTAAAGATCGTTAAGATCGGAGCTGGCATATCGGCCGCCGTCCAGCTGGACGATCGGGCGCAAATCCGCCGGCAGAACCGGCAGAGCGGTGATCAGCATCCACTCCGGGCGGATGCCGGCCTGATGCATTCCCTGCAAAAGTTTCAGACGGATGTAAATTTTTCTTTTTTCCTCGGGCGTCGCGGTTTCCAATTGAACTTTCAGGTTTTTGACCGCCTCGGCCAGATCAATCTTTTCGCACAGCTTGCGGACGGTTTCCGCGCCGGTGCCGGCCGAAAAACATTGCCCGTATTTGAGCGACAAATTGCGGTATTCGGCTTCCGAAATCACCCGCATAAATTCAATGGACGCCAATTCCGATTTGGCGCGGTCGCGCGCATCGCGCAGTTCGTCAAGGATCGCCTGCAAAGCCTTTTGCGTTTCTTTGTCGCTTTTTTTCGTGTTCGGATTTTGGGACTCAAAAAGCCGCTTTTGCGTTTTGGTTTTTTCGTTGAATTCCGCTTCAATCTCGGCGGCGATCTTTTCTTTTTCTTCATTGTCCACCGAAACGATGATATAGGCGGCAAAATAGATCACCTTCTCCAGTGCCAGCATCGGCAAATTCAGAACCTGGCCGATGCGCGACGGCACTCCCCGCAGAAACCAGATGTGCGACACCGGGCAGGCCAGTTTGATGTGGCCCATCCGCTCGCGGCGCACGCTGGACTTGGTCACTTCCACGCCGCAACGGTCGCAAACGATACCCTTGTAGCGCACCCGCTTGTATTTGCCGCAATAGCATTCATAGTCCCGCTCCGGCCCGAAAATGCGCTCGCAAAACAAGCCGTCCTTTTCCGGCCGCTGGGTGCGGTAATTGATGGTTTCGGGCTTGGTGATCTCGCCGTGGGACCAGGAAACGACTTCCTCGGGAGACGCCAGCTTGATCCGAATTGATTCTAAATCTTCTACTCTCATGTTAAAAAATTTTCAATCTTCAAACCTCCAATTTTCAATGAATGTTCCAATTTTCAATGTTTCAAACGAATAAGATGCGTTTGTTTAAAAATTGGCTCATTGAAAATTTATTGAAAATTGATAATTGATAATTGAAAATTAGTTTAGCTAGCTGGTCTCTCTTTTACTTCCACGCTCAATCCCAACGACTTCAATTCGCTCACCAAAAGGTTGAACGATGCCGGAATGTTGGGATGGCGGATGTCTTCGCCGCGCAAAATGGTTTCATAGGTTGCCGCGCGACCGGCGATATCGTCGGATTTGATGGTGAGCATTTCCTGCAGAGTGTGCGCCGCGCCGTATCCTTCCAGCGCCCAGACTTCCATTTCCCCGAACCGCTGGCCGCCGAACTGCGCCTTGCCTCCCAGCGGCTGTTGGGTGATCAGCGAATACGGGCCGATACTGCGCGTGTGAATCTTGTCTTCCACCATATGCACCAGCTTCATCATATAGATATAGCCCACGGTGATCTTGCCCGGAAACGGCAATCCCGACCGGCCGTCAAAGAGTTTTTCCTTGCCGTCTTCGGAAAGGCCGGCCTTTTTCAATTCCGCCTTGATGTCGGCTTCGGTCGCGCCCGAAAGCGACGGCGTCACCGCGTGATAGCCGAGTTTGTGCGCCGCGTAGCCGAAATGAGTTTCCAAAATCTGCCCCAGGTTCATGCGCGACGCCACACTCATCGGATTGAGCACAATGTCCACGGGCGTGCCGTCTTCCAAAAACGGCATCTCTTCCACCGGCAAAATGCGCGAAATCACGCCTTTGTTGCCGTGCCGGCCGGCCAGTTTGTCGCCGGCGCGCACCTTGCGCAATTCCGCCACCTCAATCTCAATGCGCTTGATCACTCCCGGATCAAGCTTGTGCCCCTGTTCGCGCGAGAAAATCTTCACGCCGACGACGCGTCCCCGCTTGCCGTGTTCCATCACCAGCGAAGTGTCTTTGACATCCTTGGCTTTTTCGCCGAAAATTGAGCGCAGGAGCCGCTCTTCGGCGGTGAGCTCCTGCTCCCCCTTGGGAGAGATTTTTCCCACCAGAATGTCGTTGGGCTTGATCTCGGCCCCCACGCGCACGATGCCTTCTTCGTCCAAGTCCTTCAATTTCTCTTCGGAAACATTGGGGATGTCATAGGTGGTGGTTTCCGGACCCAGTTTGGTTTCGCGCACGTCGCAGGCGAAATTTTCCATATGGATGGTGGTGAATTTATCATCCGCCACCAAGCGTTCGGAGAGCAAGATCGCGTCCTCAAAATTGCCGCCGCGCCAGGAAGTGAACGCCACCAGCAAGTTGTGCCCCAGCGCCAGATGGCCGTCGGTGATGCCGCCGCCGCCGCAAAGCGCGTCGCCCTTTTTGACTTTTTGCCCTTTTTTGACCGCCACTTTCTGATGAAAGCACGTGTATTGGTTGGTGCGCAAAAAGGTGCGCAAATAATAAGTTTTTTCGCCCAGTTCCTTGTCGTCGTATTTGACGGCGATGTGCCGTCCGTCAACTTCGGTGATCACGCCCGTGCCTTCGGCCGGCAGGATATGCCCCGAATCGCGCGCGATCCTTTCTTCACTGCCGGTCATCACCAGCGGCACTTCGGGCAACAACAGCGGCGTTGACTGGCGCTGCATATTGGAGCCCATCAGCGCGCGGTTGGCGTCGTCGTTCTGCAAAAACGGAATCAGCGATGTGCCCACCGAAAGGATCTGCTGGGGGGAAACGTCAATGTAGTCAATTTCTTCGCGGGCGCAAATGCCCGGCTCTCCTTTGATGCGCGCCTCCAATTTTTTGGGAATGATGTTGTTGTTCTCGTCCAGCGGCGCGATCGCCGTGGCAATGTTGTATTTCTCTTCCTCGTCGGCGGTCATATAGACCAGTTTGTCGGTCACTTTGTTTTTTTTCACCTCAAAATAGGGAGTTTCCAAAAATCCGAAATCGTTGATCTTGGTATATGACGCCAAATAGCCCACCAGGCCGACGTTCGCGCCTTCGGGAGTTTGGATCGGGCAGATCCGGCCGTAGTGGGAGGGTTGCACGTCGCGCACTTCAAATCCCGCGCGTTCGCGCGTGAGCCCGCCGGGGCCGGTGGCCGCCAGGCGGCGTTTGTGCTCCAGCTCGGAAAGCGGATTTTCATTGTCCATAAATTGGGACAGTTGCGACGACGAGAAAAATTCCTTGATCACCGCCATCACCGGCCGGGGATTGATCAATTGCAGGGGCGACAGCTCCAAAACATCCAGCGTTGACATCCTGTCCTTGATGATGCGCTCCATCCTCATAAAGCCCAGCCGCAGGCGGTTCACCAGCAGTTCGTTGAGCGTGCGCACGCGGCGGTTGCCCAAATGGTCAATTTCGTCGGGTTTGGCGGCCGGATCGTTGTTGAGCCGGATGATTTCCTTGATCACCGCCACGATGTCGTCCACCGTCATCACGCGATCCTTCATTTCCACCACGTCGTTTTTCTTGTCCTTGGGCTTCAATTGCGGCAGGCGTTTCCACATTTTCCAGCGCCCGACTTTGGAAAGATCATATCTTTCAAAATTGAAAAACATATTCCAGATCAGTTCCTTGGCGGTGTCGGCGGTGGTCAGGTCCCCCGGGCGCAGGCGCTGATAGATCTCCACCAGTGCTTCGGCCTGGTTGTGCGTGGGATCTTTTTTGATGGTTTCTTCAATAAAATCAACTTCGCCGTTGTTGACGTCGGCAAACAGTTCCTTGATCGCGTTGTCGTTGTCAATGCCGAACGCCCGCAAAAGCGTGGTCGCCGGCACGCGCCGCTTGCGGTCAATCTTCACGCCGATAAAGCCCGTGTGGGCGGTTTCAAATTCCAGCCACGAGCCGCGGTTGGGAATGATCTTGGTGCCGAAAAAATTCTTGCCGCCGATGTTTTGGGCGGAGAAAAACACGCCCGCCGAGCGGATTAATTGCGAGATGCAAACCCGCTCCACGCCGTTGATCACAAACGTGCCCCTTTCGGTCATCAACGGAAAATCGCACAGAAATATCTCCTGCGTTTTGGTTTCTTTGGTCTTCAGATTCACCAGCCGCGTCTTGACCCGCACCGGCGATTCATAGGAATCGTTGTTCAAGCGCGCGTCCAGATCGTTCTTGTGTTTGGGCTTGTCCAGCTTGAAATCGTCAATCCAAAGCTCCATTTCCTTGCCGGTGTAGTCGCGGATGGGCGAGATCTCGGTGAACAATTCCCGCAAATCGTTGCCCCAGAACATATCCCAGCTCTCTTTTTGCAACACCAGCAAATACGGCAACGGCAAAGAAACTTTTGCCTTGCCGAAATTTTTTGTTTTAAGGGCCATATAACTTAAATTAAAAATTAAAAAATCAAAGTTAAAAATCTTTTTGGGGTCTATCCCTCGGCTTGTCCCGAGGTAATCCGAGGGATACTGCGAGGGTTAGACCCTTTCAACAGCATTTAAGATATTCCCCCTGATTTTTCATTTTGATTTTTTAATTTTAAATTTGAAAGGTTGGCGCGGCAAAAAAGCAAAAATACCCTTCTTGGTTTTCAGGGCATATTTTGCTCAAAATTATGAATCAACGGCAATCAAAGCGAAAAAATGAGTTAGCTCTCTCACAAGCATTGATACTAGCAGACATTTCCCAATCTGTCAAATTTCCCCCGCACCGCCCAAAGCAACCCATCCAAAGCGAAGGTCTAACCTTCGCATTAACGAAGGTTAGACCTTCGCGAGCCTCACAATTCCGTGCGCTCAAGCATTATTCCAATCATTTTGATTGATCCCGGCTTGTTTCAAAATTTCTTTCAAAAGGGGAACTCCGATAACATCCTCCTTGTGCGGCGACGGAATGCTCACCTTCAATTCGCCTTTTTCACAAAGCAATGCCGGCCGCCGGAAATTGGCCCCTCAAACCCGAGTTTTTTAAATTTCTTGATCAGAATTCGCCGTGAAACCGGATTAAGCATATTGTTCCGCCATGGATTGCTTTGTTTTGGTTTTTGGCATCGCCAGCCCGGGGATTGAATCACCGTCGGACAATTTCAACAAAATCCATTCTTCCAAAACTTCCTGCAATTCCCGGCGGCAATCTTCCAAATTTTTTGCGTTGGCCCAAACGCCTTTCACCCCGGGAATTTCACCAAAAAAAGTCCCGTCCTCCAGAATCTTATAGCTCGCTTTTTTCAACTGCTGTTTAATGTATTGAGTGATCATATTTGCATTTATCATTTATCATTTGAGGCCCGCAATCAGTCCCCGGCCGGTTTTTTGGCAATCTCGGACAGGACAAATTCCTTGATTCTTTGCGCCGCCGCGTAGGCGTCTTCGGCCTCCTTCCACGATAATTCCGCCATTTCCCCCGGGTAGCGGTCAATGATATACAGCCGGCTCAATCTGCGCAATTCTTCGTCAAAGACCAAAATGTTTTCCGCCGAAGGAGCAATCAGCGAAGCAATCCTTAACAAGTCATGAATCTTGGGATATCCCTGTTTATGAAAAACCAACAATCCTTTCATATATTTTTCCGCCATTTGTTGCGCCAAAAAACCCACCCAATTGGATGTTCCGTCTCGGTGTTTTAATATTGACTTAATATTCAACTCGTCTTCATCGGCTTTCCTCACCCATTCCTGCCACAATTGATCCGCGGGAAGTTTATCTGGCATATAATAATTTACCTTTATCAATAATATCAATCACAAACGGGTCTTGCATTTTTTTCCTCTTGTCCACCTGCTCCGGGGTATAAACCAATAAATCCATCGCAAACTCCCGCGGGAAAAAAAGCTTGTCAACATCCTCCATCCGCTTCAGCATCGGATCGTCGGTTTTTTTGATGATAAAAAGATCAAGATCGCTGTCTTCGTGCGGGTGCCCCCACGCATAAGAACCGAAAAGAATGATCTTTTCGGGTTTGTATTCGCGGGCGATCTTGTCGGCAATCGCCTGTATTTTTCGCTTGGTTTCTTCTTTCACCATATCTTCATCCTACCAAAACCCAAAACCCCGTCAACCTCTCATAAAACCGGCATCCCGGGGGGTCGTCCGGGGTCGTTCCCCGGGGTCGTTCCCTTTTGTAATCAAAAGGGTGCGACCCCTCCCAAAAATTATTATTTATCAATGATCATTTATCAATTATTAATTATCAATGATCAATGATTATTTCAAATGCGTGGCCAGCCCGGCGTTGTAATCCTGCATTATCTGCTCCGCCGTCCGCGCGTAGTTATAAACCTTCACTTCATCAAGGTATCCGTTAAAATCAAAATCGCCCGCCACCGTTCTGGCGCCGATAACACAGCTTCCGGTGTTCAGAATGCTATCGGTTGCCGCCGTCACTCCTTTCTCAACCCCGTTCACAAAAAAGCGGACATTCTGCTTGTCATAGACAACGGTTGCATATTGCCATTGATTTAATGTGATTGAATTTGCACTGCTTACCGCTTGGATCGTCCCGGCGTATAATTTTAAGCTATTGCCGTTATAAAGATAAAAACACCAACCGCCGGTCCCGCCCCGGCCAACGATATGGCCCGCAATGCCTTCGCCCAAAGTTTTTGGATAGATCCAGGCGCTTGCCGTCATTGACTCGGCGATATTCAAACTGGAATCCGTGCCGCAACTAACAGAATCGTCGGCGCCGTCAAAGCTCAAGGCACTGCCGCGCTTGCCTTCCACCCAGGTCGGGCCGTTGGTCAAAACTCCGGTGTTGTTGTTCCCCGAAACATCAAACGCCCGCGTCCCTTCGCCCTCGTCAAAATCCCACTGCGCCACCGGCTTCCCCTGATTATAATGATACCTCACCTCCTCGGCGCTCAACGCCCGATTGTAGATTTTCACCTCGTCAATCTTGCCTTTAGCCGTTGTTGAACCGATTGATAAAGCATTAGTTGTGTTTTCCATTGAAACATATCCATCCGCCGAACCTGTCGAGCTCCCGCCCGATAATTGATTCCCGTTTATGTAAAAATTTATACCGTCAAAGCCATTGCCGTCATATGTAACAATTAAATGCACCCATTTACCTTTGTAGGTATTTGATAAGCAAATGGGACTTTTGGCTATCACGCCGCCGCTACTGGCGTCGCGCAAATAAAGCCTTAAACAATTACTATTAGTTAACAGATATTCATTAGTTTTTACCACGATATTAAAGCTATTTATCAAATCATAATTTATCCATGATTCTATGCTAAAACTCCCGTCAGTGGCTCCATCTCCAAAAGTTAAACTGTCGCTGTCAGCAACCCTCACATAATCATCTTTGCCGTCAAATTGCAGGGCGGTGCCGTTTTTGCCTTGGGTCCATTGGGGGCCGTTGATGCGGGTGCTGGTGAGCGTGCCGTGGTTGTTGTTCCCCGAATTATCATTCAACACTGATCCATTTCCTTCATCCATATCCCAGTTGCCCACCAAGCCATAGTCCATACAGCTCGCCGGATCTTCGGAACAAGTTTTCCCGCTCGGCCCCAAATGCGCCGCCATCCCGGCATTATAATCCAACCGAATCTCCTCTTCCGTCCTCGCGTAATTGTAAATCCGAACATCGTCAATGAGGCCATTGAAATATGCGCTTGACTGCTGTCCGATAGTTAATGAGGTAGTGCCGGTAAGTATCGTGCCGTTATACGGCACGGATTTTTTGGGAACGCCGTCAACATAAGTTATAACATTGGTTCCATCCGCCACCAAAGTTATATACCGCCACGCTCCGACAGAAAGAATGTTATTGATATTTCCGCTGTTTATCGCTGTTCCATCGCTTTGATAAATACGAGTGCTTAAAATATCGGCATCGGCGCCGCCTTGCCATATCAAACCAAATCCGTTGGCGCGTTTTGACAAAAGGCCGGGGGTAACACCGGTTCCCGCGCCATTTCTCTTCGCCCACAACCCAACGGTAATTTTTGATGTCGGGTTCAAGCTTACGGAATTGGCCACCGAAGCGTAATCATCCGCGCCGTCAAAGCTCAAGGCCGAGCCGTATTTGCCCTGCGTCCAAGCCGCGCCCGAAATCGTGCCATCGTTGCCGTTGCCCGATTTGTCATTGATCTTTAATCCCGACCCCTCATCCATATCCCAATAAGCCACCGGCCCGCCGTGGTTGTAATGATACCTCACCTCCTCCGCCGTCAAAACTCTATTATAAATCCGTGCTTCATCAACCCGATTCTTCTTTCCTAATGTTCCGTTACCAAGATGAACATTATTAGCACTAATATTAAGGCTATAGGCAGACAATCCCGAAAGCACTACCGGGGCGACTTCGTTGCCATCAATATAGAACCTTATTGTTCTGTCCAACGAAGAATATGTGGTTACCAAATGATACCACTGGTTGGAATTTACACCGGTTGAAGTACTATGCCGCCAAGCTCCGTCTATCCAAAAAGCCGACATCACTCTTAACTCCCCCCAGGTATCATAAAGCAAATAACTGCTTTCTTTTGCTATAAAACCCAAATCCGAATTTTTACTACCCGTATAGTCCATAAAAACCCATGCCTCAAGAGTAATGCTGTCTGTAATGTTCAAACTACTGCCATTCCCCGCATCCACATAATCATCCTTGCCGTCAAATTGCAGGGCGCCGCCGCTCTTGCCTTGGGTCCACTTCGGGCCGTTGGTGAGCGTGCCGTGGTTGTTGTTGCCCGAATTATCATTTATCACTGATCCGGTTCCTTCATCCATATCCCAGTTGCCCACCAAGCCATAGTCCATACAGCTCGCCGGGTCCTCGGAACAAGTTTTCCCGCTCGGCCCCAAATGCGCCGCCATCCCGGCATTGTAATCCAACCGAATCTCCTCCTCTGTCCGCGCATAGTCATAAATCTTCACCTCATCAATCAGGCCATTGAAATATTCTCCTCCACTCAAATATGTACCTATTTTCAAATTGGCCGCGCTTGACGATATTAAAGCTGCTGGATTGCTTTTCAACCCGTCTTGTACGCCATTTATATAAATTTTTTTATACGATACCCCTTCCTGAACCGCAACAACATGATACCACGAATCATTTTGAAGAATGGTTGTGCTTACAACATCGCTTGCAGATGAATCTGTAATAAATTGTAATCTATCAGCACTTCCGGTTCCTATTCTAAAATCGTATCCATTAACACGCCATGATGTCATCTTGTTGGCAATATGATGCCCTGCGCCATTACCGATAAGTCCGGATGGCTTGACCCATGCTTCAATAGTTATACTTCCAGTAATATCCAAATCATCTTTATTCCCCGCATCCGCATAATCGTCCGTGCCGTCAAAGCTCAAGGCCGTGCCATGTTTGCCTTGGGCCCAAGTCGTGCCGTTAACCAGCGTGCCGTCGTTGTTGTTGCCCGACTTATCGTTTATCATTGATCCGCTTCCCTCGTCCATATCCCACTGCGCCACCGGCCCCCCGCGATTATAGTGATACTTCACCTCTGCCTCTGTCAGCGCCCGATTATAAATCCTCACCTCGTCAATGAGACCTTTTACAGGTACTCCGCCATTACTAAATGCGCCAACAGTAAAAGATAGGTTATTATCAACATTTGCGCCAATGCCCTCTGATATTCTTTGGCCGTCAAGATTACCATTTCGATAATGTTTTAAAGTTGTTCCAGACCTTATAAGAACAATGTGTTGCCAAGTATTTGGAGAAAAATAGGCACCAGCCTCTAAATTCCCAGTCCCCCAAGCCCCATTAGTAATAGAGGAAAGAAGCTTAAGGTTTGTGCCATCGCCACTATATGTAGTAAGACCGCTATACCACCCGGGGTTATTACCCATGCCACTAGCTTTTCCCAAGAAAGTAAATACCTTATTAGTTTTTGTGCTCCCGGTATAATAGATCCAATATTCGGCTGTAAAATCACCAGTGCCAAAATTCAAGCTACTATTATTCCCGCAATCCACATAGTCATCTTTGCCGTCAAATTGCAGGGCGCCGCCGCTCTTGCCTTGGGTCCACTTTGGGCCGTTGGTGAGGGTGCCGTGGTTGTTGTTGCCGCTGGCATCGCGGGCGATGGTGCCGCCGCCTTCGTCAAAACTCCAATAGCCCACCAGCCCGCGGGTCATCGTGTCCTCGGGAATCGCGGCCCCTCCCCCGAAAAACCCGTTCAACGCCAGCGTCCCGCCGGTGGCCGCCAACGCCAAGACGCCGACGGCAATCAATAATTTATAATTGATAATTAGTTTTTTGCCGAAGATTGATAATTTATAATTGATCCGTTTTTTGGATAATTTATCATTGATAATTGATAAATGATTATTTTGGGATAACTTATTGCTGATAATTGATAAATGATTACTGATAAATGATAATTTGGCGCCAAAAAAACCGGCGGCGTTGCCGCGTTTTTTGGATTTGAACCCGAATTTTGGAATTTTGAATTGCATTTTCCCTTGCCGATTATCACCGATAATTGATAATTGATCATTAATAATTTATCAATGATAATTTATCATTTATCACTTATCAATTATTATATTTATCAATTATCAATTATCAATGATAATTTATCATTTATCACTTATCAATTATTATTTATCGCTTATCGATTATCACCAACTCCTTCCCTTCCACTTCGCCTGCTCGCCTTTGACGATTTTGATCACCTTGTTAATTTCCACCGCCAGCTCTTCCAGCATTTTCCGCATTTCTTGGTATAAATCATCGCTGATCAATGATCGCTTGCGCGTTTTCTCCAGCCACAGCTTGCATTCATACAGGGAGCCGCGCGCATAATACAGAAACACGCGATATTCGCCGAAAAAATACCGGCCGTAGCCCTCGGCGATGTTGGCGGCGATGGAATCGGCCGCGCGCACGAATTGATCGCCCAGTGTTTTCTTTTCAAAGAAATTCCATTTGACAATCAAATCCCAAACTTGATCGGAAAAATCATCGGCAAGGCGGTAGATTGACAGTTCTTCCAGCAGTTTTGATTTTCTTGATTGATCATTGATAATTGATAACTGATCATTGGCGGCTTTCTCGATATAATATTTTCCCCAGTCTATCGTGCCGTCGGCGGTGCGGTAATTTTCATATTCGTCTCCCATAATTTATAACTTATAATTGATTATTAATCATTGATAATTGATTATTGATCATTAATCATTGATTATTGATAATTTATAACTTATCACTCATCAATTATCATTTATCAATTATTGTTTATTATTTATCATTTATCAATTATTATTTATCAATTATCAGTTTTCCGGTTCGGGTGCAGGCTCGGGTTCGGGGGCGGCGGGTTCAGTTGCAGAGGGTTCCGGAGATTCGGGGGTTTCAGAAGATTCAGAGGGTTCGGAGGATTCAGAAGTTTCAGGAGTTTCAGGGGATTCAGGAGTTTCAGACGGTTCAGGGGATTCAGAAGTTTCAGGAGTTTCAGAAGATTCAGAGGGTTCGGATGCCGGAGTAATCGCCTCTTCAGTAGTAGTGCCGTTGCCGAATGATGGCTGGTTATCGGAAGAGCCGCCGGTGCCTGACGGTTGATTGTTGGAATTAGCAGTCGGGGCTGAATTATTATCCCCTCCGCCGCCGGTGCCGGTGCTTGATGATTGATTGTCTGAATTATTTACCAATGATGAATTATCGTTCCCTTCGTCCGCGGTTTCTTCCGGCGCGTCGGGAGGCGCCACGGTTAATTCCACCGGCGCGGGCTTGACCACCGGGTCATAGCCGGGCAAGATCGCGTTCTTGGCATCCAAAACCAAGCCGATCAAGCCGGTATATTCCGCGGCGCGAGCGATTTGCGTGGGCCCCTTTTTTGTTTCGGCGGCTTGAACTTGTTTCAAATAGTTTTGCTCGTTTTGCGCGACCTGCACCAGCTGTTCCTGAACATAGAGGCCGAGATCTTTGCCGGCCAGCGACAATTTGTCAATCGCCATTGACGACCGGCGCTGGGCCTCTTGCCAGATATTGTCTTGGATTTCCAGCGTCCGGAAAGAATAATCCACATAGTAGTTGTTTTCATCTTCGGCGACTTCGTTGATCTTGATCTCAAAATCAAAATTATCCAGATCGGCGGCCAGAATCGCGGCATTGTCAACGCCGGTTTGGGAGACGATCTCTTTTCCCAGAACCGCCTCCCGCGCCCCGGGATCGGCGGCAAAGATGGCCGCGCCGCCGGAAAACACCAGCATCAACCCGATAACAAACCCGTTGTGGTATTTGGCAAAATCCAGCGCCTTGTTTTTGATTGTTCCGCTTGACATATTTTTTTAAGATGATAAAATTTAATCACTAAACGTGAAGCGGATTCTATACGAGTCCGTTTCGTTTTATTTTCTCCGGCATTTTTAGCAAATATTTAAGATATTCAAAATCCCGAAAATGAGCGCCGGCGAATTGCCGGATTTCTCTGGCGGTTCTCGCCGTAAAAAAGATTTGCCGCGTCAATGAACGCATAATTGTTTTGCGCCGTTTTCATATCTTGATGATAGCAAAAAATCGTTTTTGCCGGAAGCGCGCCAAGGTTTGAAAGGGTCCGACCCTTTTCCAAAAGGGTCGGACCCTTTTGGAAAATGGGTTTGAAAATCTCGGCGAATCATTCCAGAAGCCATTTGCACAGCGAAACCACGCGGATTTTCTTGCCGTCCGTTTTTCTTTCTTCTTCCTGCCCCTCGGTGATGATGAGGCCTTCGTCAAGCCCGAAATTGTCCATTGCCTCCCGCAGGCCGCCCAGTTCCCGTTTTTCGTTGGCCGGCGACAATTCTTTGGTCACTTGGCACGCGCCGGTGATTTTTGTTTTTTCCTTGATCGCAAAGTCGCATTCTTTGGCGCCCTTGAAGTAAAAGACATCCTTCCCCCGTCTTTTCAGCTCCATAAAAACCATATTTTCCAGCAACCTGCCGCGATTGGCGCTGTTTAAAAACGCAATTTCGTTGTAAAGGCCGGTGTCAACGCAATAGAATTTGTCGGGATTGTATATCTGTTCTTTTATTGAATGGCTGTATTTTGAAACGCGGTGGAACAAAAATGAATTTTCCAGATATGACAAATAGTTTTTCACCGTGGTCAAGTTTTTCATTCGGGTCATTTTGGCGATATTTTCCAGGCTGGCGGCGGCGCCGATATTGGAAATCACAAAAGACGCGATTTCTTTTAAGCTGGTTTCGTTTTTTATCCGGTAGCGCAAAACAATGTCGCGATAAACAATGCTTTTCAAATACTCCTGCAACAACGGCCGGAAATTCTGCAAAACCACCTCGGGGAATCCGCCGTTCTCAAGATAATCGTTGAATATCCTTTTGATTTCACCCGAAGTTTCCGCCTTATGGCGGCTCGCCGGCGGCAACTCCCCCCGCTTGAAGCGCAAAAATTCTTTAAACGACAGCGGATAGAGCGCCAGCGGATAGAATCTGCCGGTCAAGGCGGTGCCGATCTCCTTTGAGAGCAACGCGGCGTTTGAACCGGTGATGAATATCTTGAACCTTTCATCGCGCAAAAGGCGGTTGATGAATTTTTCCCAGCCCTCAACTATTTGTATCTCGTCAAAAAAAAGATATATCTTTTCCGTTTTGCCCGCCGGCAAAAACATTTCATAATAGGTTTCAAGCAAAAGGTCAAAATCGCGCGCCGAAAAACCCGGCAGGCGCTCATCTTCAAAATTGACGCAGAAGAACGCGTTTTTGCCGTTTTTTGCCGCGGCGGCGATTTTTTGCCAAATCATCTTCAAAAGATATGATTTGCCCGAACGCCGCACTCCGGTAATCAGCACCGCCTCTTTCAGGCCGGCGATTTTCTCAAAATCCGCGGCGGCGATCGCGTCCCTTTGAATCGGATTTTCCAATTTCAGAAACTGGTCCCGCTGTTCGGCGATCACCCGTTTTAATGTTTCGCGATTGATCATTGAAATATATTACATTACAAATATAATATATAATGCAATAGTTTATATTGTCAATATAATATAAACCGGCATAGCTACGCGAAGGTCTAACCTTCGCATTATTAAAACGCGGATTCTTTGTTTTTTATCCAACCTTCTGATCTCGCAAATTAGATGACTAAGAGCGAATACGCTATTATTCTACCTTAATGCCGGTTTTAATGATTTCCTCAACGATAGAAGTGTTTATTTCCTTAAAATCTTCCTCCGAGATTATATGCGGCTCAATCCTTGTATCAACATCCCAAATCGGCCGTCCAACTTCAACTATAAATCTATCAGTTTCTTTGCGTTTTGATACGATCGCCACATCAATATCGCTGGTTTCCCGCTCCTGGCCTTTCGCGAAAGAACCGAACAAATAGATGGCCGAGAAAGGTATTTGGTTTTTCCGCAATCTTTGCGCGTATTTTTTTACGATTTTTTTTGCTTCAATTGTTGACATAAATTTTTATAAATAGCTGTTCTAAATTGCCCTTTATCTGTAGATATCGTGATTGCCGATAGAATCAAAAAATATTTCTTCCTTGCTGTTGCCGTAATAAAAAATAATGCGATATTCAAAGTTAACCGAAAACGCCCAATAGCCGGATAATCGGCCGCTGAGTTTATGGACGCGCAAACGGGCATCTTGAGGATTGTTCCTGAATATTTCTTCGGCAAGTTCGGCGTCATCTTTTACATCGCCGGGCAATCTTCTGTAAAGCCGTTCAAAATGCGGCGAGTAAATAATTATCATTTCAATTGAATGAAATTAATTATTGCTTACCGCAAATCTTTAAGGGATTTTAATTCTTTTCCCAAGCCTGCCTCTATTTCTTCTCTGCCCCGTTCCAGTTCGCGAAATAATTTTTCTTCCTGCCATAACCTAATCAGACTGCGGATGAATTCGCTCTTGGAGGCAAACCTGCCGGTTTTTACTTCTTTTTCTATTTGCTCGTCCAATTGTTTGGGAAGCGAGATGCTAACAACATTGCGCATAGATTTAAATTTGTTAATCGTAATACAAAGTATTACATATCCCAAATCGCTTGTCAAACCGCTCCTCCGATACGCATAATGCCAAAGCTCAAAACCCAAATGTCCAATCAAATCCTAAACCCAAAATTCAAAATAAATATCGTATTTACTTTTATCATTTGATTTTTGACATTGATTTGACATTTGGTTTTTGTCATTTGAACTTATTTTAACATGCCAATTCAAGATTTTAGATTTTCAGACATTAGATTTTAGATAAATGCATAAACCCCGTCAGCGGGCGCACCGAAAGCCGATGCTCGTGTTGGAATTGGACGGCGAATTGTTCAGGTTCAGAGCGAAGACGCCGGCGTTGGAAGTGTTGTTCCAATTACCGCCGCGTTGGAAGGCCCGCACCGCCGTTTTGTGCGGCGCCACCCCTCGCGCCGCCCGTCAAATGATCGCGCCGTTTGGCGATTATGCGTCGGGCGAAGCGGATAAATCCGCAAAAACGGACTTATCCGCGCCGCCCAAGATAATTGAAAATGTAAAAATCAAAATGAAAAATTATTGTATTATTTTGAATTACAAAATCCTTAAATTCAAATGCCGTTGGAGGGGTCTAACCCCTGCGATTACACAGGGGATAGACCCCAAAATAAAACAGGGGCCCTTGCAAGGGTCTAACCCTCGCATTAGCGAGGGATAGACCCTACACATTCATTCGTTGCTTTTTATCCAGCCGCCCAGCATTTTGCCGATTTCATTCACTTTTCCGGCGGCAAACTCATATTGCCGTATGCTGATAAAATGCATATCTTTGGAGAGTCTGATTAAAATCCGCAACACATCCAATTGAACGCTGGCTTTTTTCAGATAAACGGTTTTTGCCCGGCTTTGATTGGCCGCGATTATTTTCTCCAAAAATTCCAGCGCCGCATTTTCAACGCGCTGGCCCAGCACGAATCTTTGCGATTTCGGGAATTTGTTCACGGTCGGATACAGCCACAATATCAGCTCGTATGTTTTTTCAAAGATTGCCAGATTATTGATCATTTTCCTTGATTTTTTTGAAAGGATTTTTCAGAGGATTTTCAGAGGGTCTAACCCTCTGATCAGAGGGTTAGACCCTCTGAAAATCATTTCCCTCTGAAAATCCAAATGCTATTGGAGGGGTCTAACCCCTGCGATTACACCGGGGATAGACCCCAAAATACAAATCGTTTCGTAATCCAAAGTTTTAAGTTTTTTAAGGGGTCGCACCCCTGTTTCGCTACGCTACACAGGGGAACGACCCCAATCCGGGTGCGCGCGGGCAAAGCCCGCACGCCGCCAAATACCAAATATCTACGCACTAGCGGGCGCAGCGGAAGCCGATACTGATATAGGAACCAGCCGGCGTATCACCCAGGTATAGAACAAAGGCACCAGTATGGGTAAGGCTACTCCAATCGCCACTGCGCTGGAAGGCCCGATAAGTACTTGCCGCGGCGGTTTCATCGCGGCCATAGGTCCATAATTGGCCAATACCATTGGCGGTAACCCAATCATCCGATGGTGGCCGAGAATTGGCGGCCGCGCCGGTAAAATGATAGGCAATATTCCACTCTCCCCAAGCGCCGGTGTCGGCACCCCCATCACTCCCGATACCCGGCTGATCCGCTTGCGAAATGATCGCGTCGGTCCATTCCCATACATTGCCGGCGACATCCCAGACGGTGTTGCCATTTGAAAGCGCGTGGACGCGCAGTTGGGATTTGTTGTCGCCGCCGGCGGAATAGCCCGTGTCGGACCATTGATTACCGGTACCCGAATAGCCATAGACGGCGCCGCTGTCGCGCAGCTGGCAATCGGCATCGAACGCATTAGCGGCATCGGAAAGCGGCAAGCGCAGATTACATCCCGAAACCGCCGGATCCGTGCCTGCCGCCAGCGAATTTTCGGGATAATTATCCGAATGTCCAGTGGCCAACTGCATGCCAGCGCCGGCGTCAATGTCGTTGATGGGCGTGGCAGCGATGTTTTCGGCAATGGTCATCCATTCGGGTTCAGAAACTAAATGGTAACCTGCACCCAAGGATTGACAATAGGCGCGCGCGGCTTCTTGTGATACGTTCACCCACGGAGTTTCGGTCGGCTGGCTGGTGGGCACGCTATCCACGTCTTTGGCTTCGTATTTCATCACGCAGAAACCGGGCATAGTGCCGTATTTAGCGCTTCCCGGCACCCAGATGTAGCCGTCGGGACATATCCGTTCAAAATCGGTGGCAACAACTTTGTTCTCCACAACCAAGTTCCCTGCCGCGGAAACCGAATACCCCGAAATGGGGCATGAAACCGAACCGAAGTCACCGCCGGCGCAAATCCTCATATTCTCGTCAAGCAGAGTAAAATCATCGCCGCCCGATCCGGCAAGCTTTAAATTCAGATCACCGGTAGCGTCGATATAGAACTCGGCGTAATTGGAAGAGTCGGAAATAATCTTCATTTGCGGCGCCGCGCCGGTGTTTTCCAAAACTTCAAACCTTCGCGTGGGCAACACCCCGGCGGTGTTGATCGCCAGCTTGCCGCCGGTGGTGTTGGCCGCGGGCGGGGTAAGCGAGGCGGTGTCGCCGGCGCAGTCGTCGTCATAGGTGATCGCCGGCGCGGCCACGACTTTGCCGTCCACCCATTGATCGTTGGCGTCGCCGTCCCAGTCGTTGTTTTCGGTGGAGCGGTAGATCTTGTAACCCGTGGCGCCGGTTACCGCCGACCAAGCAATGGTGTTGAGAGAATCGGCCGCGCCGGTGGCCACAGAAAATTGCGCCGTGCCGGTGGTTTCGCCGTTGCCGTTGATCGCGGTAATTTTGTAGTAGTAGGTGGTGTTGGCGCACGATCCGCCGGTGGCGCTGGTTGCCGTTGGCGTGCCGGCCGAAGAAATATCCAGCTGGCGCAGGGACAGGATGCCGCCGTAGGCGGTGATGTTTTGTTTGACAAACAGGCTTGATTCCCCCGCGCCTTCGCCACCGACATAAACATTGCCGTCGGGCGCCACGCGGAAAGCATAGCCGCCGTTGTCATTGCCCAGCACCTTGAACCCGCCGAAAATGGCGTTGGCATTGGCAATGTTTGCCAGCACATCGCCCGCGGGCGCATAGCTCAAGCGATAGACCGAGTTGGCAGACGGATCGCCCAACGCCGCGTCCCAATCGGCCACGGTGATGACGGTCGCGTCGTTGTCGGTGACGGTTTGCGTTTGCCCCTTGCCCGCGCCGGCCACAATCGTGATCGTGCCGCCGATCCACTCGTCGGCGGTCCACGCCTTGTCCGAATCGGTCAAAGTCGTCGCCGTGGTGGTCGCGGCCGTGCCGAAATCACCGGTCTGCTCGTTGGCGCGGGTGGTGAGCGTCAAATTGTCGGCGCGATAGATCGTGCCCGCGGAAATCGTGAGCGGCCCATTGGAAACAATGTTGGAAACGCCCGTGTTCATAAACTGCAGATCATAGCTGATGCCGGTGTCGCCGGCCACATTCACCTGCAAGGGACGGTTGAGCACAATGTTGGCACCGCCAAACTCGGCCACCGTTTCCAGCAAGCCGTTGGCCGCGATCTTGAATTGCAGAGCGCCCGAGTAGGCAGTGTTGTCAATGCTGGTCGCCAGCATATCCAAACGCCCGAACTCCGTGGCCCCGCCGGTGGTGCGGTTCATAATAAACTGCAATCCCGCGCCCGAGTTGACCGCCGCCGT
>DAOSDI010000007.1:0-43719 GCA_035362275.1 Candidatus Pacearchaeota archaeon
ATGATCAATGATCAATGATCAATGATCAATGATCAATGATCAATGATCAATGATCAATGATCTTGCCCCTATAGTTCAATGGATAGAATAGGAACCTTCTAAGTTCTAGATGTAGGTTCGATTCCTACTAGGGGCACAATATCGCGGAAATTATCAATTATCAAATAATACAAAATTCAAATACCCAAGACTGGATTTTTTCGCCAAAATGGGGTAATATCGTTTTGTCAATGGTGGGCGTAGCTCAACTGGTCAGAGTTTCGCACTGTGGATGCGAAGGTTGGGGGTTCGAATCCCCTCGCTCACCCAGAAGGGGATTTTTAGAGAAGACTTTGTCAAAATTAGCTTCAAATTGGCTGATTTTGAGAGGTTCGAACGCTTTATAAATCGTATTTATCTCTTTTGCCGCCTTTTCCACCAGGACAAGTGGTTTTTGGATTGAGATCGAGAGAATCTGGTCTTTTAGGGTGAGGTTCGAACCAAGCGCGGCGAGTATCTCTTTTTTATCTTCCAGGCTGCCGTTTATGAATTTTTGCAGGGCGCAGGCCGCAAAGTCAAACAGCCTTTCGGCTTTTTCCAGCCAATCGTCGGCATTGCTGTCGCTTTCGTTAACCAAGGCCAGTAATCTTGCTTTTTCCCGGTTCAGCGATGTTTTCTTTTCGGAAAATTCTTCGGGCGTGATTTCCTCGTTCATTCTCATTTCGAGCAACCGATCCAACTTATTGAGACAATCGTCATAGTTTTTTCTCTGTGCGGTTAAGATCGATTTCCGGCTGCCGACTTCCTTGTCGGCTTCTTTCTTGAGTTGGGCGATGGCCCATTGGCTGAATTCCGGCGGAATCTCGATTCTTTTCAGGATATCCATGATCTGTGCTTCCATTTCTTCCTTGCGGAGGTATTTTTGTGAACAATCCGATCGCTTGCGCTTGGTGCAGCGGTAAAACGTGTAAAAGTGGACATTGCCATTCTTTTGTCGTTTGATTTTGTCCTCGGCGGTAATTGCTGAACCGCATTCGCCGCACCGGATCATCCCGGTAAACGCGAATTTGTGCGGTGCGTGCGCTTTGTTGCGGTTTCCCAGAATCACCTGCGCCCGGTTGAATTCCTCTTCAGTAACCATCGGTTTGTGCTTCCCCTGGTAAATTGTTCCGTTGTATTTGAATTCGCCGTAATAAAACGGGTTGGTGAACATTGTATAAAATTTGCTCTTAACAATGCATTTTGGCTTCCGCTTGCTGATTAGACCCAGCTCTTTTTCCGCGTATTCGCCAACCTGTGCAACCGAGTAATTTCCGGTTAAGAATTTGTCCCACAGTTTTCTGACCAGCGGGAATCTTTCCGGATCGGGGATAATGTCTTTTTCACCCTTGATTTTGAATTTGTTGTTTAAGTATCCCAGTGGCGCAACGCCCGGAAGCCAGCCTTTTTCGGCCTTGGAACGGAGCCCTCTTGTCGTATTTACGCTTAAATCCCGGATGAATTGATTGGCCATTCCCATTTCAAAATTCATCATTAGGACGTTGTCGGCCGGGTCGTAGCTTCGTTCGTAGGTTTGTATGCCCTGTATTATACTGCCTTGCAGCAACCATTGGAGTGTGCCGCTGTCTATAGGGTTTCTTGTTAGCCGATCCAGTTTCCAGCAGATAATGCCGGCCGCATCTCCTTTTTTGATTCTTTCAATCATTGAGTTGAAAACGGGCCGTCCTGGCGCTTTCGCGGACTGCGATTCCTGCAGAATCTCGGTAATACGTAAATTTTCCTTTTTTGCCACCTTGGTCAGCTCGTTTATCTGCGATTCAATCGAAGCAACCTGCCGATCTTCACTCTCGGAGGATTTGCGGGCGTACAGGAAGTATTTGATTTTTTGATTGGTTTGCGTATTCATACAGCTCAATAAACACAATGCCTTTAATAACGGAACAAGGCAAGTTTTAGTGCATTTCGTTTGAACTTCACTTGGAAACCGCATTTGGGCTTATTTTAAGCTGAAATTGGGTTTCAAAAGTGAAGATATGTGAAGTGGATGGAAGTGAAACGAAGCGTAAAAACAAGACAAAATAATCGTTGAATTGCTATAACTTCCATTCAATTTCTGATTCTTTACCCCCAAATTCTTTCCATGTTCCGCCGTCTTTAGGGATAACCCACCATTTATTTCGAGACCATCTCATTTCTTGGCCATCATAATAAGGTCTTTTCCTCCGTTTATTACCATTTTTATAAAAAAATGAATCTCTTTGAGTATTTTCTGTAGTAGTCTCTGAATTAGATTGTGTGGATTTTGTAATCAAGTTTGTTCGATATCTGCAAACTTGATTGTCGTTTTTCAACAATGTGGTTTCTAAAAGGTTGACGATTTTTGTAATATCAAGTTGAAAGTGCCTTTTGGCAGGTATTCCTTTCCGCTCAACCTTCAAGAGATTAAATTTCTTGCATATTTTTATTGCGGTATCTTGTTCGGCTCGCGAAAGCGTTGTCTCATTCTCAACTTCATCGATGGTTTTATAGATCCAATTTTTATTGTTTCCCTTGTCCCACCAAAACAGGAGTTGACTTAAAAACAAGCCGGCGTTTGCGGATCCTAAAGCTTTTGCCAGGTCAGGATTAAACGCAATTTGCCTGGAGCTTAATACACTTGCAACTATCTTTTGGTATTTATTTCGTTCCATTTTAATTATCGCAACTTGTGCCAGCGTTTTAAGTTGCCCTTATTTAGCATTTCTTTGTTTGATTCGGGTACAACTTTGAGAACACTATCTGGGGCAAGGAGTCTTATGCCTTTTTGCTCTTTCGACCTTTTCTTTATCGTGAAGGGACATGGATTTTCTTCCGGCAGTCTATTTCTTAAATTAACTTCGGGATCAAGGATGCATATATTAACCGAACAGTCGTTGAATCTTGGGCAATGCATCAAATTTTTTGTTGTTTCTTCTTCTTTTGGCATATTTTTGTTTGATTAAATTCGATCGATTTGTTTCCGGGTAATGGTTTAAGGACAGGACGGAATAAATCCAAAAGCCGATTTCCCATTTTAATGGCTTCTTGTTTGTCGATCTCAACCCCGAAGCGTTTTGCATAAAGCGCTTGGAATGTATTAATGTCTTTATCGGAGAATGTCATAAGCGGTTAGAAACTATATATCCTGGTTTTGATTTCCTTGAGACAATTGAAATATCTCAATGGATCGATGTTTAATTCGTGATTCCAGAATTTGCTAACATCTGTTTCAAGATCTGTCGTTCTTTCGAATGAAAAAAATACCTTTTTGTTGTTTTTATCGATTGCATTTAATTTGTGACCTAATGTACATAGAGCGGCGACAAGCGCAAGGTCGGAGCTCACTAAAAAATTATTGTTCATATTGTTTGGTTTCTGGTTTGAAATTAACAAAAGAAGTTGTATGTTTGACATACAACGTTCATATAATCAAAAAACGGCTATTAAAGCCGTTTTTCCTGAGTTATTAACAACTACCAGAGTTGTACTAAGAAACTATTTCTATTCGGTATTTTTCGCTTAACCCGTAGCCGCTATTCTTTTTTCCCATAATTATGTCTTTGTCGGTTATGCTAAGGTGTTTTTTAATCATTCGACGAATGTTGCCGATTTCCGATCTGAGAACGGTTTTGTTCTTGCCCGACAGGAACCTTGATAAGTCAGAGGTTTCGTGGAGGCCTTTGTTATTGGCGAAGTATTTAATTAAAGCGTATCTATCTGATTTCGCATCAATCGGATAACATTTTTTAGGGTTGTCTTTCAAGTAAAGGCCTTTCGTAGCGGACAAAAATAATCCTACGATTCTATTTTTTTTATTTTGATTTTTAGGTAACGGTATTTTTATATTTTTTCCATCGCTCAATATTGTTTCTATTTTATTTATGTCGCAGTCGAAGTAAAAAAAGCCATGTTTTTCAGATAACGCTTTAGCTGGGTATTCAAAAAAATCTTTAGCGCTAATTTCAAAACAAACGCCATTCACGGTTCTTTTTGGAAATTCGCGAGGTAATATTTCCGACAAAACATCTTGTTCAAACGGTTGACTGATCATGATTTTTTTCAATAAAGCGATTTTGCTTTTATCAAAATATGAGAGATAATTGGACGTATTTTGCGGTAGGAAGGATTTAATCTTGTTCAAGTCGATTTCAACTAAAGCCGAGCTTTGAAGCTTGGTTTCTTTGGCTAAAAGCTGTAAAAAATCAATAATAAAGGGATCTTTTAATAACAAAAAGTCGCGGATTTTCATTTTAATCGTAATTGTAATTATAAATCGGGCTTATTTAAGCAATGTTATCAAAAATGGCTTCAAAATCAACAAAGGGTGTTTAATAAACGGCGGACCGTTTTAAGGTTGAAATTATTGGGATTTAATGTAAATTAGGACTTGTAAGCACAATTTGATGCCTAAACCCACCGGTTTTCGGTGGGCATGGCAAGAAAGCCATACGCAATACTGAACCCGTCGTTCAGGCTCCATTGCGTATGGTCTATACCCGAAAGGGTATGGGGAGCGCAAGCTCCGGCCTAGCGACGGGCTTTGTGTTATAGTCGCAATAATTGATTAAACATATGAACCAGAAAGGATTTATTCACATTCCGCTTTTAGTGGTCGTAATAACTTTGATAGCAACAGTCTCGGCTGGAACCGTAATGGTTTGGCATAATTTGAAAAACAGCAAAATTTCTTCAAGCGTTGATCAATTCCAGCCTCAGGCTCAAGCGATACAAGGTGATGCTAACAAAGAAAATATTAACGTTGAAAAAACTAAACCAGCCGAGACTATCAGTGAACCGCCATCTGTATTGCAAGAAACCGAGACGGTTTCGCAACAGAGTGATGTGGAATTAGCCAAAGCAGAGGCGGAAAAGGCGAAACAGGAAACGGAAAAGGCGAAAATCGAATTAGAAAAACTTAAAGTCGAACAGGAGAAATTAAAACAAATCCAGCCCGTAATCCAGCAGGTTGCCCCTCAACCGCATGAAATACAGAGCGGATCTGAAGAGTTAAAAATAGAGGCATGCAAATCAGAATACGACGCGCATAAAAGTGAAATGATCGCCGATGTGGATAAGCAATTAAATGATATTAAATCTGTGCTCCAGAACTCCGAAGAAGAAAACTATAAAAAATGTGTTTCTGATATGGCGGCTCAATGGAATACCGCCACAGGGATTGATCTTAGCGGTGTAAGCGGACAAACTGTTTCATCGACATACGATTATTTTGCAAAGATATGTCAGAAATCTATAAATGAAGCAAAAATGAAAGTGGCCCTGGAGTTTGATAATGTAAAAAAATCAAAATACAACAAGGTGGAACAACAGCTCCAAGCAGAATACCAGCAGTGTTTGCAGGAATAATTAAGTAATAATTGTTTTTTGCTTCCTGAGTGACGGCATAGTATTTTGCGCTGGCTATATATTCACAATCATATGTTAAATTTTTATTCCCTTCAGCCTTCGACTAGAATGTTTATTGTTGGCTTGGTCGCATCTTTTTTGTATTTATTTGAGATTGACCTTAGATCAATCGATTCGATTGTTATGGTTAGAGTGGCTTCATTGATCAATCTGATTTTTGTATTAATGGGGCCAGTTTCAATTTTTACATTGGTTGTTGGTTCCTACAGGGGCGTTAAAGAAATAAGGCAACAAATAAAGCATCCTTCATCCATAGGGCTAAAATCATTTTATAGATTGGCTATAGTCTTAGGGATTGTTTTATTTTTTTGGGGATTATTTGCTTTAATAAATTATCCGTTAGAATCTAATTTTAAGAGTAGAACATTATTTTTTGTAGTATTTTTATATATATTTTTTGCGCGTTTTGTATGGAAAGTTTTTAATTATATAGTTACATCCCCTCAAAAAGACGAAAATGGAAAGTAAAAATCAACCGGATTACAAAACAATAGCGGGGGCATGGAAGATTGCTTCGGATTTTGCCGATGCTGAAGCTAAAAATGCTAATTCTTTATTTGCGTTTAACGGTACGCTTCCTTATAAAAAAGATAAAATCGTTTTGGCATTAATAAATCTATTAACCTCGGATGATTTTCGCGCGTTGATGCACAAAAGGGACGGCGGCGAGAAAGTATTGGATGAGCTTGCCAGTCTTTTGTTCAGGATTGCGACGATTTATATACCAAGCGAATTTGAATATAAAGAAATTATTGGATTGAAAAAATTTGGCGAGAAGATTGCAAAATGCGATTCCGAGGAAGATTTATTGCGTGAAAAATTTTGAGATAGGGCAAAAATGTGCTAAACTAAAAATGTGAGGGCTTAACAATTTAATTCGAGCGTCACTTAATTGGCGCCGGATGATTCTGCCGAAAGGCAAGGCGAACCGGGAAATCTGCGGCAAACCTTATGAATTATCGCGACTAACTGCAAAAAAGGCGGTTGGGAGATTTCACTAATCCAAGAGGTATAAATCTTGGGGCATTCGTGAAAGCTCTTAGCCGCTTTTTTAATTGAATCGGCAACTAAACGTCGACGGATGCTCCGGGATTTTGGCTCTTTCAAAAATATGCAAAATATGAAAAGAAAAATGCATTTTGTGGAGTGCAATGATTGTGGGTTTGCCGTTGGATTCGATTACCCGAACGAAACATTCTTTTTCTGCAAGGAGCACAAGTTTGGCGTTAACGTGCCTAACGAAGATCTCGATATGAGCCATATTTGCAAGGGTTGCATGAAGGAAATGGAAAGATACGAACTTTACGATGAGGACAATGTTTGCCCGATTTGCAACGATATTATGGACATGTGCTATCAGTTTGTGAAGGAATAGCATCCCGGAATTTGCTGATCTTAAAATTAAACAAAAAAACTTATGAATATTTTTTTCGTCCGTCACGGACAAACAAAATGCAATGAATTGGGCTTGGGCCAGAATGATTATGAGCCGCTTTCGGCTATCGGTTTGAAGCAGGCGGAAATGATCGCCCGGCGAGTTAAAGCTTTGCCGATCGATATAATCCACGCCAGCCCGATGAAGCGTGCATCTCAAACTGCGAAAACAATAAAGGCGGCGGTCAACAAGGAGATAATTTATTCGGAATTATTGGTAGAACATCGGTTGCCTTCGGTAATGATCGGCAAAGCGCTTGAATCTTCCCTGGCTGCTCAAATCAGGGAAGAATGCAATCTCTACCAGGATGATATAGGCTGGCATTATTCCGATGAAGAGAATTTTCTTGAATATAAGGCGCGGGCCAGGCAAGCTTTGGAATATTTGTCGGGCTTGCCGCAAAAGAATGTTTTGGTGGTTTCTCATGGGAATTTCATCAAAATGCTGGTGCTGACAATGACCTTGGGCGATCTTATCAAGCCGGCGGTGCTTTATGCGTTTGCCAACAAGTTTCGATTGCGCAACACCGGCCTTACTTATTGCAAAAAAACCGCTACCGGCTGGAGTATCGAGGCCTTTAACGATCATCAGCATTTGGGATAACCAGACTATGCCAGTCGGTAAAGTTAAAAATAAAGCCGGCCCGGAACAAGGGGTCGGTTTTTATTTTACCGGACGATTGAAACGATTGGCGGACAAAGCCGGATAACCGGTTCAAACTCTTGCCGGTCGGGGAATGTTGCCACTTCCTGATAAAAATGGCTCAAAATGGCACAAGCGGCTTCAAGGGTTGGTAGACTCGGGTTAGCTGGCCTCGAAAAATTGTTTAAGCTGTTTGAATTGAAAAAGTGGCCCAAAAGAGGTAAATTTTAATATGCGCTAAAAGTTTTCGATAAGCTTCCTTTATTTTGCGCCTATAGCTAAATAAATCATGAATAATCAATATTTTGTCCTTATACTGTCTGTAGTTTGTTTTTTGGCTGGATTATATTTAGGAAAAATAACTTGGGACATTGATCCCACTGAAAAAATTGCCAAAATAGTTTCGTGTGAAGGATACGAAGAAGAATTTCTTAAAAAAATAGGATATAAAGATCGCAATGATTGTGTCCAGCTTAATTTAGCATTAAATAAACAGCATGCAGAAGATTGCTTAAAGGGGATTAAACTGAGCGGCGATGATGCATATGAAAAGAAATTATTAGATCTTTGCGTTTTTCATTTGTTTGAAAAAGATTCAATTTTTTTAACTTCAGAATACGTGCTCTACAAAAGGGAGTCAAAGTAAAAAAGGCGGATAACAGGAAAATGTTATTTTTCAATATTAAAACAAAAAATATGGAAATCAATACAATTAATTATCTGAACAGTAAAGTTTGGTATAGGTTATTAAAAGTTTTATTCTTTTTTTCATTTATAATTATTTTTTTGTTGGTAAATTTTATGGTTTGGATGCTAACTGATGATAAGAAGATCTCCGATAAGACTTTTATTGAGGTTGGGAAGATTATAAAGCAAGAATACCCCGCTTATAGCGATATGGACGATCTTGATGTAGGGCGAAAGATTTACCAGAAAAGACGTTATGATGAATGGGAAAAATATACTACATATGGGGAGGAATCATCTTTTACCCCTACCTACGGCAAGCGAATTAATGGTATAGATTTTTATCCCACAACGAGCTCAGAGACAAAAATTAAAATAGCATATACTTCGGTATCGTTATGGCAAAAAATTTCTTACAATATTTTTTCATCAATAATTGTGTTGGTTATTTTTTGGATCATTTCAAGAATATTTTTTTATATTGTTTTGGGGTCATTGTTGCCTAAAAAAAAATAAACTTATGGACAATATGCTTATTTGGGGAGGGTTAATTGTTGCTGTTATTTTAGCGGTCAATTATTTCCAGAACCAACAAGATGGTGATGACCGAGGGAATCGGATAAGGATAGACTATGATTACAAAAAGAAGGATTTTTTTATGTCACGTGCGGAGCATGACTGCTATGATGCGCTAATTGAAGCGGTTGGCAAAGAGTATTATGTTTTTCCGCAGGTGCACCTTTGCTCTATTGTTGACCACAAAATCAAAGGGCAAAATTGGCGGGGTGCTTTCCGTCATATTGACGAAAAATCGGTTGATTTTGTTTTATGCGACAAAAATTATATTGCGCCGCGGTTGGCTATCGAGCTGGATGACCAAACTCATGAACGGCTTGATAGACAAGTGCGGGATATAGAAGTTGAACGTATTCTTAATGGTGCTGGTATTCCCTTATTAAGATTAGGCAACCACGGGAGTTTTGATTCAATCGATGTTGCTCAAAAAATTAAATCTGCTATTGCGGGAGGTAATGGCATTAAAGCTGGATAATTATGGAGAATGGAGCTTTAGCGAGTATTTTTACGCTCACTTTTTTACTTTCAATCATTTGCTTAATCGCGGGCTTGATAAAGCCGGCGCTTTTTTCGCGGTTTTCGGGTAATGCGGTGTCCAAACGAAAAACAATTGCGTTAGTGACTTTTGGCGTGATTCTGATTTCATTTATGGGAGTGGTTATTTTTGCGCCGCCGGCGACGGTTCAGGATAACTCGGCTTTAACCAGCAGTGTTCAGCAACCAAGGGAAGACGACGCCAACGAAATTGTGGTTGGCCAGGGCGATGCTAAAAGCGAGGAGCACGAAGCTACCGTTATTCCGGCTTCGGAAGTAAAAAATAATTCAACTCAGCCGCAACAGGAAATCATTCCAACAGATGATTTGTTTTCCATTACCAGCGTGGTTGACGGCGATACTTTTAAGGCGGATATCAGCGGCGCGGTTCAAACCATCCGGGTGATCGGTATTGATACTCCCGAGACAGTGGATCCGCGCAAACCGGTGGAATGTTTTGGCGTGGAAGCTTCAAATAAAGCCAAGGCGGTTCTATCGGGCCAAAAAGTGCGGCTGGAATATGATCCAACACAGGGCGAGCTTGATAAATACGGCAGGTCGTTGCGGCACGTATTTTTGCAGGATGGAACCAATTTTGGCCTTTTAATGATTAAAGATGGCTATGCCCATGAATATACTTACGCCGTGCCTTACAAGTATCAATCCGAGTTCAAAGCGGCGCAAAAGCAGGCAATGGAGAAAAAGGCGGGGCTATGGGGCGATATTTGCCAATCGGCAACCGCGGTCGAGACACCAAATACTTCATTAGCGCCAGCTCAGAGCGATGGTTCGGGAAATTGTTTAATAAAAGGCAATATCAGTTCCAAAGGAGAAAAAATTTACCACATTATCGGTTGCCGGTCTTACAATCAAACCGTTATAGATGAAAGCAAGGGGGAGAAGTGGTTTTGTACCGAGCAAGAAGCGCTCGCTGCTGGCTGGCGCAAGGCCTTGAATTGCGATTAAGCAATGCCTAATGTTTCAAAATGATTACATCAAATCTTATCCAAAGAAGAATAGAGAGGTTTTGGGGATACGGCAGTTTGGAGGCGCCGGTTTGGTTCGTTGGTATGGAGGAGGGGCTTGGTAAAAATACGAATATTGGTGAACTTGAGGCCAGATTTCTTGCCGCTGACGGTAGGGTTACGGTTGATATGCGCCGCGATATGATGCTGGTTCCCGATCACATCAGGTTTTTTAAGGATTCAGCTCCCATTCAAGCGTCGTGGAAATATCCAATTGCTTTGTATTTGTATCTTAAAAATCAAAAAGAACCGTCTCCAGAAGAAATTCGTTATTATCAGGCGCATAAGCTTGGTGATAGTGAGCTAAAAAGCGATGTCGCAATTGAGCTTATGCCTTTACCGTCGCACAAAGCCAGCGAAGATACTTGGTTATATGCGAATTATGGAATTCCGGGCCTTGGATCGCGGAAAAAGTATCTTGATACCTATAAGCCCAAACGAACCAAGGAATTAAACCGCTTGATAAAAACTTATTTCCCCAGGCTGGTTGTCTTTTATTCTCTTACTTATCTTCCGGATTGGATTGAGGTGATGGGCGAAAACCCGAAGGAAGTTTGTCGGCAAATGTATTTTGCCAAAAACGGCAAAACTTCGTTTTGCGTCATTCCACAGGGAGTTTCCTTTGGAATGTCATACGCGAGGATCTACGAATTTGCCGGAAAGGTTAGTGGCGAGATTAAAATCTGATCTTCGGCGCTGTGCTGAAGGTTACGTGCACGTTAAACAGGTGCGAACATCGATTGCCAGACGACCTAGATTCAAAAAGTCGCCGGGAAGGCGGCTTTTTGGTATGATGAAACAAAAATAACTAATAAAATTGGCGTCTGATTAAAAATAAAGGCGGCGCGGATAATAAAATAAAAATGAACAAAATCACAATAGCATTTCTGTCGGCGTTCTCTTTTTTATCGTTGATAGTGGCGGGATATTTTTTAATAAAATACCCTTTCGACATTCCGATTTTTGGCGGGTATAGGAAGGTGGGCCTTGTTATGATCTTGTGCGCTTTCATCGCGCTTGGTTTTGGTATACAGTTTCTGCGCAATCCAACGGTTTATCCCCAGAGGCGGCCGCCGGCGTCTAAGTTGAAACCGTTTCGTTTTATATATATTGCCATTGCTGCAATTTGGGTTGTTGCTTTGATTTATACTTTAATTTACGGTATCATCCCGACAATCAATTGGTCATTGCAAAACTGAGACGAACTCGGATTTTAACTGGAAGAAAGATGTTCAAAAATATGAAAACGAATTGGCAATAATATATGCGTGAAGGGGGATTTATTCGAAGCATGAAAGAGCGATTTAAAATTGGATCAATCAAGCTGCCGTGCCGCCCAAGGAAAAACCAGAGTTGACACCATTTTCGCACCATTTTCCCACACCATTTTCTTACAAAATACAAAGCGTTTCGTAATTCAAGATGGTATAATAAAAAAATTGGTGAAATTGGTAAGGCTTAAAAATAAATTAAAATAATTAAATTAAATGGAAAACATTAGTAGAGCCTAAAACAATATAATCATAATCATGAAAAATAATAAACAAAGGTTTGCAACATTTCTCGTGGTTCTAATGGTTGTTGTGGTGGCATTAGTTGGTGTTGGTGTGTATGTTTATGTTGCTAAAAATGCTAATCCAAAACCGGCGCCAATAACAAAACAAGATGTCAACCAACAAGCGACAATAGCCCAAATAAAACCACAAGTAGTGCAAAATGTGGTAACTAACGAAGTAGCAAAAAAAGAAACCGCGACCGCAATGCCGGAAGAGGTAACTAAGAATGAATTGCAGATGGAATTACAAAAGAATATAGGCGGGCTTTCAGGGAGTTACAAATATCAATCGATTCCTAGTGGTGATTTTGTTGGTACCTTGAATGTTTTGCAAACTTCGGACAGTGACATTATTTTCTCTCTTTTCGCGGGCGGGCCGCGGGACCATGTTGGAATAATATATGCGACCAAAGTGAAGCTTAATGGGAATAGCGCAATTTATGAAAAAGATTTCGGAGTTACCGGTTGGGATGGAAAAATATGCAAATTTGAAATACTGTTTAATGAAAATAGTGCGGCAATTAAGGAAGTCGCTGGCGGTATAGCAGGTGATTCGCCTTGTGATTTTGGCGCCGGAGTTATGGCAGATTTTACCTATTCGAAAATATCAAACGATGTTCCAGAATTGTCGAAATGGAGCCTTCTTTTTTAATTTTTAATCAAACAGGTTTGAGTATTGATTTCCAGACGACCATGCCGGAGTTTGAAGCTAAATTATTGCTACCCTCTACGGGAAATCCGAACTGATTAACGGTTGTTGGGCGGTTTTTGGTTTTATGTTGCTTGCAATGGTTAGAGCATTGCATTTTGCAATGGTTAGAGCATTGCATTTTGCAAAGAGGCGGTTTTTAGTTGGTTTGACAAGGATACATTTTTATTTTAGGATATTGCAGTAAGGTTAGCTGTATTTTTGTTCATAAAAAACCGAAATGAGCAAAAGGAGATGAGAAAATGGTTGTATTGGGCGAGGAATCAGTTAAAGAAGCTCTTGAAATGTTGATTCCGGGTATTGTTTCTATCCTGGATCAACAGAAAGCGACATGGGGCCCCAAATTCGTTTATGGGAGTTTATCATATCCCAGCACAGAAGGGCTTAATACTATAACGAAATTCCACTTTGGGGATATAGATGCTCCATGGAATCCGGAATGGGGAGAGAAAAAGGATTTCCCCGCAGTGGCTGAGAGCAAGCGGCGATTAGCTGCTCGGCTGAAGGTGGCGACGAGCGAAGCTGTCGCTATGGAACCATGGAACCTTCAAGAAGGGGAATTCCTTTGGCCCGGAGGGTTTTACAGGCTTGGCATTAGCGTGGGGATATCGGGGGCCATGGGAAGAACGGATGAGGCAATCGCTGAAATGGTTGTCTCTGCGATCATTATGCTCGCGAGGTTGGAAACAGATAAAAGAATACAGGAGCATAAAATGCGAATATAAAAATTCGCTTAAAAGGGCGTTGCCCACCGAGACATTAAACCTCGGTCTTTTTTATAAATTTGTTGCCAAACAGGTGCGAACATCGATTGCCAGACGACCCTGCTATGCAAAGATCGTTCAAAAGCGGTTTTTAGTTTGCTGTATGTGTGATAAAATAAATAATACTTTCGTCCTGCGGCCTTGCCGCGTGATAAATGTATAAATTAAATTTATAAAAAGCAATATGAAAGGATTTGCTACTCTAATAGTAATTCTAGTTTCAATAGCCGTAGGATTGGTCGGCGCCGGAACATATGTTTATTTTGCCAAGATTTCCAAACCAAAACCTTTGCCAGCTATTAACGAAAAACCGACTCAAAATGAAATGGAAAAAGATGTTGAAGTAATACAAAAAAACAATACTGTAACTAATGTTTCAACAGAGACAACAAAAGAAGCAGATTCTGCCCAAAAGATTAATTTGGCGGAAAATTTTGCCGCATGCGATGGACTAAATCCAATATTCAGGGAGAACTGCTTCCAGGAAATTGCAATGGCAGAAAAAGATATTTCAATTTGCGACAAATATATCCAAATCCCGATGTTTTTGGGCAATTGCTATGCGGCGGTGGCTCAAGCCCGAGAAGATTATTCAATCTGCGATAAAATGGATAAATTTGGATCGGAATACCAAGCAAAATGCTACACTAAAGTTGCCGAGGCGAAAAAAGATCCTTCGATCTGCGAGAAAGTAACCGGTTCCTACGAAAGATCTGATTGTTATTGGACTATTAACTTGACCCTGCATGATGTTTCAATTTGTGCCAAGATTGACGATAAATACAAGAAAAATAGTTGTTATGAGAATATTGCGGAAGCTAGATTGGACGTGGCGATTTGCGGGATGATAATTGATGATAATTCAAAGCAAAGCTGTGTATCGGATGTTGTGACGGCCAGAGCGGTGGCAAGCAAGGAAGTCGCAATCTGCCAAGAAATTCAAAACAAGATTGAACTTGATAGCTGCTATAAAGATGTGGCGGTAGCTTTGAAAAACGCGTCGATTTGTGAAAAAATTAAAGATCCAGAGAGCCAAGCGTATTGTTTTTTAGGAGTTGCCAAAGAACTGAAAGATCCATTAATTTGTGAGAAAATCACATTTGACGCTGAAAACCGAATTCCGCATTGCAAATCATTTGCCAAATGATTTTTAACTTAAATATTTAATATTCGAAGGCAAAACAGGTTCGAAGATCGTTTGCCAGACGACCCTGCTAAAGTTTGAGCTAAATTTTAATACCTTCTACGGGAAATCCGAACCGATCATCGTCTGGGAGGTTTTTGTTATTGTAAGATAACGTAAAAAATTGTAAAATAAACTAATTATTAAATAAAAAAATGGCAAAACAACAACCGGCGTGGCGAGTCTCTCTTAATTATTATATTGGTGGTTTAATTTTAGCAAAGATATTGGTTTTTCTGATTTTTAGTCTTTTTCTGAAAAATGCACTGGCTGTTCTCAATGGGGCAATGCCTTTTTGGGTTGAATTAATATCGGGTTTGTTCTTTGTGATATTGGCGGCTTATTTTGGCGCATGGTATATAAATAGTCGTTATATCTTTATAAAAAAAGATGTTCTTCGCTGGTCTCTGTATTATTATATCGGCATTAATGTTGTTTTGATGTATATTTATTTTGGGTTCGTGTTAATTATGGGTTCCAAGGTGCAATCAATTTTATCACTCGAATTTATTGGTTCGTTATTAATATCATTATTATTGTCACTGGTTTATTTTTTGGGCGGAAAGATATTTATTAAAACTGCAATGAATGAAAATAGTCAACAAAAACAAATAAATGAGCCAGGAAATTAAAAATTACCCGGCTTTGTTTATTGAGATTCTACCAAACAGGTTCGAACATCGATTGCCGGACGGCCCTGCTAAAAATTGAATTCAAATTTCAATACCATCTGCGGTAATCAAAGCCGGTCAACGCTCGGGGATGCGAGGAGATTTTTGTTTTATTCATCCGCCAAAATACCCCGGGGCTCTGCCCCGGGGATGAATGGCGGGGAATCAAACTTTTCCGATCGCGTAGCGGAGCGGAGCGTCGGAATACCTCGCGGCTTGCCGCGGGGTAGTTTATTGCAATCATGATAAAATAATTCAATTAAATCTATGGGGAATGACAAACAAAAAGCAGTGATATTGAAAGCGATTTTAATTGTTTTTGTGCTTGCTACTGCCGGTGCGTATGTTTATTTTTCCGGAATTATTAAAGTAAAAAACGTTTATACGGGTGCAAATGAAAAAAATAATTTAGCGAATATCCTTCCCAATTCACAACACAAATTCATTCTTTGCATCCAGAAAGAACAAACATGCAGCGAAACGTTATGCGAAGCGACAAACGGCGATTACAAGAAAAAATGCACAAACGAAAACACTGATTGTTGTCCTGGATTAACGTGTGAATTCAATGATGATAAGGGGAAGCCATATTGTATTAAAAAGCCATCGACTTGCGGTAACCAAATATGTGACGCCGGGGAAACTGGGGCTAATTGCCGTCAGGATTGTTGCGCTAAAGAGGGAGAAGTGATCAATATCCGCGAAACAAAAAGATGTTGTGAAGGCTTGGTTGCGAATCCCAATTGCATAGGCTGCGCGCAAGACGAATGGACTTGTCGAAAAACATATTGTGGCAACGGATATTGCGAAAGTTCGAAAGGAGAAACGGCGGCCATTTGTCCTATTGATTGCGGTTTGACAGGTACATGCGCAAAAGAAGGGGAGGTAGCTGGTTGGATATCAGCAGATGAACAGCTTCATGGCTATTACAGGGGCTGTTGCGAAGGCCTGATGCAGCTTATTGATAATGGATATGATTCACGGTGCAATGAAAGGCGAACTTGGTCGGTGACCCTTTGCGTAAAGAATTGCGGCGATGGTCAATGCACTAAAGGAGAGAATAAATGTAATTGTCCTCAAGATTGCAAATAATTATCGTAAAACTAATTATTTAGCATGTTCAAAACAGGTGCGAACATCGATTGCCAGACGACCCTGCTAAAATTTGAAGCTAAATTATTGCTACCCTCTACGGGAAATCCGAACTGATTAACGGTTGTTGGGCGGTTTTTGGTTTTATGTTGCTTGCAATGGTTAGAGCATTGCATTTTGCAATGGTTAGAGCATTGCATTTTGCAAAGAGGCGGTTTTTAGTTGGTTTGACAAGGATACATTTTTATTTTAGGATATTGCAGTAAGGTTAGCTGTATTTTTGTTCATAAAAAACCGAAATGAGCAAAAGGAGATGAGAAAATGGTTGTATTGGGCGAGGAATCAGTTAAAGAAGCTCTTGAAATGTTGATTCCGGGTATTGTTTCTATCCTGGATCAACAGAAAGCGACATGGGGCCCCAAATTCGTTTATGGGAGTTTATCATATCCCAGCACAGAAGGGCTTAATACTATAACGAAATTCCACTTTGGGGATATAGATGCTCCATGGAATCCGGAATGGGGAGAGAAAAAGGATTTCCCCGCAGTGGCTGAGAGCAAGCGGCGATTAGCTGCTCGGCTGAAGGTGGCGACGAGCGAAGCTGTCGCTATGGAACCATGGAACCTTCAAGAAGGGGAATTCCTTTGGCCCGGAGGGTTTTACAGGCTTGGCATTAGCGTGGGGATATCGGGGGCCATGGGAAGAACGGATGAGGCAATCGCTGAAATGGTTGTCTCTGCGATCATTATGCTCGCGAGGTTGGAAACAGATAAAAGAATACAGGAGCATAAAATGCGAATATAAAAATTCGCTTAAAAGGGCGTTGCCCACCGAGACATTAAACCTCGGTCTTTTTTATAAATTTGTTGCCAAACAGGTGCGAACATCGATTGCCAGACGACCCCATTAAAAGTTGAATTCAAATTTCATTATCCTCTGCGGGGGATTCGAACCGATACGGAAAATTGGTATTTTTGTTGACTTTTAGTTGAGAAGATAATAGATTATATATGCTTAAATTAAGGAGGCGCACATTAAATGGCAGTTTATCTATTGGCCGGGTTAGGTCTTTGCGAACATTGCGGAAATCTTATAACGCTTGAAGGTTTTCCCATTGAAGCAATTGATGCGGAGTGGCGTTGCCCAAAATGCCAAGGAATTCTTGGTGGCAAGTCATTCGGTTACGAAGGCGATGGTAAAAAAGCTCAGAAGGTTTGGTGGGTTGGGCCTGATGGAAAATGGGTCAAAATCAAACCAACCGAAGAATTTGATCTTGATAGTTGGCATATTATTATCCAGCCACGAATTTTATGAAAGCTGGATTAAAATAATGCCTTTTTATTTTATAAACTCACTAAACAGGTTTGAACATCGATTGCCAGATGGCCCTGCTTCAAAAAACTCTTGACAAGATTTGCCGAATTGATATGGTTATATCATATTATAATATCATATTAATTAAAATTTATGGCAACTTTATCCGTTCCTTTAACTAAAGATTTGGAAGAATTCATCGATTCCCAGGTTCGGCTTGGAAAAATGGAAAATAAAGCCGCGGTGGTGCGCCGGGCGTTGCGTTTGCTTGCCGAACAAGAAGCAGTCGCGGCCGTATTGAAAGCCGATCAAGAGCCGTCTGTCCGCGGCGATTTGGACAGATTGGCAAAAAAACTTGGATAAAATCCATGGAAATCGAATACAAACCGACTTTCATAAAACAATATGCTTGTTTTGAAAGTTCATTGAAAGAGGAAATAAAAGAAAAAATAGAGTTGTTTAGAAATGAAAAAAACCACAAGCAATTGAAAGTCCATAAATTGAAAGGCAAATTATCAAAATATTACAGTTTTTCGGTGAATTACAAGTACCGGATTGTTTTTGATTATCAATCAAAATCGCGCGCGGCGCTTCTTGCAATCGGCGATCACGATGTTTACAAATAAGAAAAAACCAAACACAAAAACGGGCAACTAACATAATCGCGCAACTATCTTTATTTTTATTTATTGGCTAAACAGGCGCGAACATCGGTTGCCAGACGACCCTGCTTCAAAAAGTCGCTAAATAAGCGGCTTTTTGGTAGGATAAAGTTATGAAGAAAATAGGGGTTTCGCAAAAAGCAATTATTTTTAATCGAGAAGGTAAGATTTTGGTTCTCCGTAGGTCAGGGACTGCACTTTCTAACCCCGGTAAATGGGATTTTCCGGGCGGCGATTTGGAGTTTGGCGAAGATGCGATTGGCGGGATTATCAGGGAAATCAGGGAGGAAACGGGGTTAGAGGTTAAAAATCTAAACCTTTTTGATGTTGAATCGCATATAAACAAAGAGGGCGATTTTTGGGTAACGATTGCTTATATTGCAAAAGCAGTTTCCGATAAAGTAATTCTTAGTTATGAGCACGATGAATTCAAGTGGCTAACCGCCGAAGATTTCTTAAAACTGGAATCTTCTGAAAAATTGAGGCGTTTTGTTGGAAACTTGACTACACATTGATAGTGTGTATAATGGAGTTATGGAAATAAAAACCAATTCTACAACTTATCAGCGGGTGGATGTTACCCTTCCCAAAGAAACGGTCAGGTTGCTCGAAAAAATTGCCAAAAAAGGCGACCGGAGCCGCTTGGTTGACCAAGCGATTCGCTTTTTCGTGAAGGAAATGAGCGGGGCTAATTTGAAGAAGCAGATAAAAGAGGGGGCGATGGTTAACGCCTCGCGGGATTTGAATTTGGTTGAGGAATGGTTTTCGATTGATGATGAGATATGCTCCAGCAAATAATCCCAAAACGAGGGGAGGTTTATTTGGTTAATTTTGACCCAACGATTGGCTCGGAAATTCGGAAAACGAGGCCGGCTTTGGTTGTCCAAAATAATATTGCCAATCGTTACAGTCCGATAACGATTGTGGCGGCAATAACTTCCCAAATCGGCGAACGGATTTATCCAACCGAGGTACTGGTGGAGGTCGGGCAGAGCGATTTGAATAGGCGCTGCGTGGTTCTGCTTAACCAAATTCGGGCGATCGATAAGCGTCGTTTGGTTAAAAAATTGGCGGTTTTCGATTCGGTTTTAATGGAAAAGGTGAATCAAGCCTTGGAAATCAGCTTGGGATTGGTGGATTTATAATCCATTGCAAAATGGTTTTTGGCGTGCTATGAATCAGCCATTAGTTGTTTACAAACAAGTGGAGGTAATGCCAAGATTCTTCACCAAGGAATTTTAGCATTACCTCCAACGATGGAGGAAAAAGGAGGTGCGCCGCACAGGTATAATTATGTGCCTATGTGTAATCATCGCTTAAAACGAGGGTCCCGTGAGGGACAAGGGTTGGGGTAACCCGAGAAAAAGCTCCTAAGCGTTTGATAGTGCCGCTTTGCCTGCGGGCAAATGCCACAAAATGTAAAATTATTGAGCGAGGATCCAAGTTACAAGATAATGAGGAACACCAGCTCTTTTTTAATTTCGGAACAGCATTTTTCATACTAAAAACAGATTTTACGGAGGGATTCAGTTTATTGTAAGTATGTCTAAGTTCACATACATATTGCGCTCCTTGAAGCCATAGCTTTATGGAATGCGGATACTTGATAATATTTTTGCCGGCGTTTAAAATGAATTAAGAAATAAATAAAACGCCGGCGCTTTGTTGCCGTGTCGGGTAAAATAGCGGGAACAAAATCAAAGCCGCCGCTTTGTCCGACGATGGCGGGATGACGGCAAAAAAATGGAGCAGAAAAAAACAAGAACGGGTTTTTTAAAAAAGATCGGCGGATTTTTTAGAAATAACAAGCCGGCCAAAGTCGCCGGGCTGGCGGTTTTGGGGTTGGCGGGTATTTATTTGGCGGTCAATTTTCTGAGAACCGCCCCGCTGATCGTGCCGCATACGGCGCCGGAGTATTATAAATCATCCGAATACGGAGGCAATTATGCCTCTTCCGGAGAATATGATAGTTTCGCGTCAGCCTTGCGAACGGAATCACCGATGGAAACCGCCGCCGGGAAAATGCTCGGTCTTTTTTCGGCCAGAAACGCGGCGAGCCTTGCCGATGATGGCGCTGGCGCGGGCGCCGGCGCCGAAAATTATGAAACGGCCGAATACCGCGTTAATTATGAAAGCCGCGATCTTGAAAAAACCTGCGCTGCCGTGGGCGGGCTCAAGCCGCGGCCGGAAGTGATCTTTGAAAACGCCGTTGAGTCCGACGAATATTGCCGCTACACTTTCAAGGTCCAACGCGCCAAGGCGGAAGAGATATTGGGCTTTCTCAAAGGCCTGGGCCCCAAAGATGTTACCGAAAATATTTACACGATTCAGGAACGGCTGGAAGATTACACCGGCCAGATTGATATTTTGGAAAAGAAATTGGCGGTGGTTGACGACACTTTGAACCGCGCGAATGCCGCTTATGACGAAGTGTCGGGACTGGCCACCGAACAGAATGACGCCGAAACTTTGTCCAAAGTCATTAACAATAAGATCAACACCATCAAGCAATTGACGCAGGAGCGGCTGAACACCGCCGCCCAGCTTGAGCAATTGCGCCGGTCAAAATCCCTGCAGGCCGACAAGCTTGATTACACTTATTTTAACGTTTACGCTCGCGACAATTCATACTTTGATTGGCGTGATGTCAAAGATTCGTGGCAAACGGCGGTGAAAAATGCGGTCGGCGGGTTGAACCGGATTGTCCAAAGCATTAGCGTCAATCTGGCGATATTTTTGCTGGAAATTTTGCAATATGCAATTTACGGCGCGGTGCTGTTAATCGCCGCCAAATATTTCTGGAAAGCGGCCAAAGCCATCTGGAAAAAATAAATGCCGCCGCCGGCAACTGCCGAGATTAAAAACAAAATCACATGGATTATTCCAATCCGGAAGACGCCAACCGGGAAGTGCCCGCCGCTGACGCGGAAGTCAAAAACAAGGTTCTGTTTAAAACCGCCGGGGACTACGCGATTTTGACCGCCGCTGGCGCGGAACAGGAGCGCGGCGCGGCCAAAATAATTTTGAAAGAAGAAGAGATTTCTTTTTTGCCGGACAATGGCAAGGCGCTAAACATTGACATCCGTGAAATTGATCAAGCTGCCGCGGACGATTATCGTGTCCTGATGAATTTGAAGTCGGGTGCGGCGGTGGAAATTTCCCGGCTGGGCTATCAGTTTGAAGATTTCTGGCGTCATTTTAGCGCGGCCTGGAACGCGGTTTTGATTGACATTTTCCTGATGAAAGAAGCCGCGGACAAGGGAAGCGCCCGCGCCCGGGTGTTGCGGTCGGGCAAAGATTTGGGAGAATGTCAAATCCAATTTTATGAAACTTCGTTTTTGGTTTTGCCGCGAGAATCCGGACTGTTTAAAATATTTTACGGCGATGTTGACGAGATGAAAGCGCAGGATTTTAAAATCGCCCTGTCCGCGGAGGAGGAAAACATTGAACTGTCGCAAATGGGGCAGGATTTTGATTTCTGCGCCAAAACCATCAATGCCGGAATAACGGCAATCTCATTGAGCGCGCAGGCGCAGATAAAAGAAATGATTCCCGGGCTGGATTCGCTGGGGGTGCGGCAGTTGGCCGAGGTGATGCGCGACGGACGTTGTGCTGCCAAATCGCGGGTGGATTCGCTGGCGCCGGGAACGTGGGAAAAAATTGAGGACTTTCTGCAAGTCGCGGGGATGAAAGAAGAATATGATTATTTGAAATCTTTGGCCGGCGGCGGCGAGATTTACGCGGGCGTAAAGCGCGGGGCGATGGGAAGTTTGTCCGGCGATTATGCCTGGTTTTTGGTGCCGCTAAAAAACAATAATGCAATCGCGATGGAGGCGTCCAGCGAGGGCGGGTCGGGCAAGGCAACCTATTTTTTCCGTTTGGTTGCGCCGTTGGAATTTGAAGCGAAAAAAAACGATCTTGACCGGGAGGTTCAAAAAACCGCGGCGGCGGTGCAAAAATGCGTCCGGCGCATTAATTTTCGGCGGGAGCCGATTTATTTGCCGGAGGAGAAATTGCAAGATCCCAAATATTGGAAATATAAGTTTGCGCTGGCGCAAATTCCCGAACTGCGGTTTTTGCGGGAAATTTTCATCGGCCGGGCATTGCACCGGTCGCCGGAAATTTGGCGAAAGGACGTGCAGAAATTGCTGGAGTTTAATGCCGCGGCCAAAGACGGCGCCAAATGGCGGGCGGATGGCGATGATTTGGAGTCGCCGGCCGTCCCGGAGCAAAATAACGCGCAAAACCAAAATGAGACATAAAGCAAAGATATTCGCCGTATTGGCGATCGGCCTGTTTGCCGTTTTGCCGCTGGTCCTGGCGCAACCAATTGACAATTCGGCCGGTAATGGCGCGGCGGCGGAATCCGGAGAAAATCTTTACGGCCAAGGCGATGAAATTTTAGATATGACCGGATACGGCCAGGCGATTGAGGCGCTGATGAAAGCGCCGACGGGCAAGATGACCGATGAAATCTACGTTGAAATCACCGCGCGTTTGGCGGTTTGCCATAAGGGGACAATGGTCACCGACGAAGTTTTCAATCATCTCAAAGATCCTTACGATGTCACGGCGCCGGAATATGCCGCGTTCACCTATCAGAATATGGAGAGGTATATGGAGGAAATTGACGCCGCGGAATCCGATCCCGCGGGCGGATGGATTAAGAAATACGAGGCAAGAAAGGCCGAATTGGAAGCCAACGGCTGTGTTTTCAACACCACGCCGGACGGCGAGATTAAATCCCCGTGTATGGACGCCGACGGCGACGATCCCGATCGGGAAGGCGAAGTTTATTATTACGGAGAAACCGCGCGGGCCGGCAATGAGCACTATGTTTGCGAGCCGTGCCGGTATGCGGATGCTTGCCGCGGAGATTTTGTCGTTGAGCAAATTTGCCGGGACGGGAAACCGGCGGACGTGGAGCATAAATGCGAATTTGGCTGTTTTGCCGGCCGGTGCCTGACGCGGGAAGAATCCCAAAAGCAATTGTGCGAAGGACAGTGCCTGGAAAATTGTCCGGCGGGCACCATGGATTTTGGCGCTGGCGGGTGCCCCAAAAAGGACGGCCAAAAAAATGTCTGTTGCCAGAAAGTGTTTGGCAAACCCGAGGCGTCCGGGACCTGTGCCGGAAGCTGTATGAAATCGTCGGTTTGTCCCGAAGGATACGAAAATAAAGGCACAGATTCCTGCGTGCAGGAGGAAAATTGCTATAAGTGCGGCCTGTTCAACCTGTTTACCTGTTGCGATTACACCAAAAATGTTTGCTGTGTTCCCAAAACCGACGCGCCGCTCCCCGCGCCGGCAAAATGCAACGGCTATTGCGCCGCCGGCGCTTGCGCGGCGGGCAGTTTTGCCAAGGGAACGGCGGATTGCGCGCCGGCGCGGACTTGCCTGCCGTGCGGATTTTTTGGCCTGAAGAAATGTTGCGAATATCAAAGCACAATCTGTTGCGAATATCCCCAGCCGGTCTCCGATTGTAGCGGCGGAATTTGCACCTATGACGAATGCCCCTCCGGAATGGTGGATGTCGGCATTGCCAACTGCGGCAAGGAAAAAAAATGCAAAACCGCCTGCTGGGGCTTTTGCAAGAAATGCGATAAAAAGCAAACCAGATGTTGTATGGCTGTCGGCGGGGAAAAATGCGATCGGGGAACCTGTCAGGAAAGCGGCACTTGTCCTGTTGGCTATAAAAGCATCGGCGCGGCCGATTGCGGTTCCTACGAAAAGGAGTATGCCTGCGGGTTTTTGGGGATGAGCAAATGCAAAGATCCGGCGGCCAAAACCTGTTGCGTGCCGGAATAATTCGCAAATTTTTTTGAAATATAATTATCTTGAATTGTAAAACCCCCAAATCCAAAGAGGTAAAGAGTTTCGCAATTCAAAGCAAAATATGAAGAACAAAAAAACAGTTTGTGGCGCAATACTGGCGGGTTGTTTGTCGCTTGCCGGGATGTCGGTGTTTGCGGCGGATGCGATTACCGGCGGCGGAGATTTTGATTCCGCGGTATTGGTCGCGCCGGGAGTTTATGAGGTTGCCGCGCTTCCCGAAGACCATCGCGATTTCTTTTATTTCAATCTTGATTCCGGACAGGAGGCGCAGGTGAGTGTTAAATTTAATCAGGCCGCGGGCAGTAATTACGGCACCAATGTCGGATTTAATCTATATGATTCCGAGAGACGGCAGTTGCGCAATGATTTTGGCGGCACCGGCGATACATTTGAATTTTCCTATTTATCGGGTTCGGGTGCGCCGGGCAGTAAGTATTATTTGGAGACTTATAACGATGGTATTTGGGACGGGGGCTCCTATGTGGTTACATTCAAAACCGCCGATCGCTACGACGCGGAAAGCAAGACCGATGCCGGCGGCGATATTGCCGGCGCGATGGCGATATCGCCGGGCAATCATAAAGGTTATTTGGCCGGCGGCGATTCTTTTGAAAGCGGCGGCGACGATCTTGCCGATTTTTACAAATTCAATGTTTCGTCCGGGCAAAGTCTAAACATCAATGCCGTGCCATCGTTGGAGGCGTCAATTTTGCTGGCGATCTATGACACGCAAAGAAAGTTGATTGATGAAGTTTCCGTGGACAATCCGGGGCAAATCATAAATCTTCCATTCACGGCTCAAAAGGGCGGGGAAGTGTATCTGGCGGTAGCTTGTTATAACGAATATTGCGGAGAGCGGTTGGCTTCGTATGATCTGGGTATCGGCGCGGCGGTTGGCGGGGGCGCGGAAATCGCCGTGCCTGATGATGGCAGTGACGTTGTGCCGCCCGGCGGTGACACGGGAACTGGAAGCGGGGGTATCGGCGCCGGCGGTATGGTCGGCCAAAACGGCGACGGTGAAATTTTCTATGATGATGACGGCAACGCAATGCTATCCCATGAACAAGCTGGCGGCGTTGATATGCTTTTCGGCGGGCCGGGAATTTCAACGGCGTTTATCATCGGCAATCTGATCGTGTTGGGCGTCATTTTGTTTTTTTCACTGATATTTTATATTTATTCCGCGGTTTGCCTGCAAAAGATTGCCAAAAGAACCAACACCGCGCCCGCGTGGCTGGCGTGGGTTCCGATCGCTAACGCGTTTTTAATGTTGAAAATCGCGCAAAAGCCTTGGTGGTGGTTTTTCTTGCTGTTTGTGCCGGTGATTAATATCGTTGCGGCGGTCATCGTTTGGATGAAGATTGCCGAATTTACCGGCAAAGAAAGCTGGGTCGGCGCGTTGACGCTGGTGCCGGTAATCGGTATCGCAATTCCCGCCTACCTGGCATTTTCGGCCGATTCTCAAAAAAAAACTGACGGCGGCGAGCCCGAAGAAAAAAAGGGGCCGGAATTTATCGGCGGGTCCAAAGAGGCGGACAAGCCCGTGGTCGGCTACAAGCATCCCTGCAAATACTGCGAGCAGATGGTTTCTCCGGACGCCGCGGTTTGCCCGTTTTGCGGCAAAGAAGGGCCGCTGGGGCCGGACAGATGCCCCAAATGCCACGATCCGATTGATAAGAAATGGAAAGCTTGCGCCCACTGTGGCTTGAACTTGCGCATTGTTTGTCCGTTTTGCGGCAAGGTGACATTCTTTGGCAAATATTGCGAAGATTGCGGCAAAAAACTGGTGGTCGCCTGTCCGGTGTGCCAATTTGAACAGCCGCCGCTGGGCGATAAATGCATCAAGTGCGGCCAGCCTCTTAAAGGTTCGGCGCAAAGCAATAATTCTAAGCAATAAACAATATGGCATTACAACCGTTTACGGATAATTTTGCGGACAACAGCACCGAAGCCGGATTTCAGTTCACGTTTTTTTGCGCGGTTTGCAACGAGGGCTACAAAACGAAATTCATTGAATCCAAAACCTATAACAAAGGCAAATTGTTGAAAGGCATTGGCGGCCTGATCGGGGCGGCGGCGCAGATTGCCGGCAAATATAATGTCGGTTACGGCGTGGATCGGGGGATGGACGCGATCGGCGAAAGATTCAACGGCATGAGCCCGGAATGGCAAAAAGAACACGACAAAGCGTTTGAACAGGCGCAATCCGAGGCCAAGGCGCATTTCCATCGCTGTCCCCAGTGCACCCAATGGGTGTGCGAAAACGATTGGAACGAACAGGAAAATCTTTGCACCCAGTGCGCGCCGCGCGAGAACGTCCAGATTGCGTCGGCGCGGGCCAAGAAAAAGGCGGCCGATATTGACGCCAAAGCCGCCGCCGCGAAAGTGTTCACCGGCGAGATTGAGGCCAAACAAACGCTGTGCCCCAAGTGCGGCAAGCCCGCCGGCACCGGCAAGTTCTGCAATAATTGCGGCCAGTCGCTGGCAATGGCAGTTTGCGAAAAATGCGGCGCCAAAAATCCCGCCGGCACCGCCTTTTGCGGCGAGTGCGGCAAAAAGCTGTAATCCGCGCGGAGATTGGGCTGGCCGATAAACGCATTATCTGTTTCAGAGGGTTAGACCCTCTGAAAATCAAAAGGGTCTAATCGTTTAAAAATAAAAAATGAAACCAAAAATTTTGATTTTGTTTGCCGCGGTTTTGTTGATAATCGCCGCCGCAGGTTTTCTTTGGATGTCGGCGCGGAAAATGGCGCCGTCGTCCGAAAACAAGCCGTTGTCTATGTCTAATGATGGAGATGAAACGCCGCCCGCGGCGCCGGAACCGGAAACCATCGCGCCGTTGCGTCTGGATTACGAATTGAAGAATTTCGGTCCCGGACAAAACATTACCCTTTCTTATTTTTTTGAAAAAAAACAAACGTGCGCCCGCGGCGCCGCTTATTTGGGCGTGGCGAAACTGGCGTCATCGGACGGCCGGTTCAACAACCAATATGCAAAGCTGGCCGCGTATGAGGATAACGGCGAGTTGGGAATCAGCACCTGGACCAACGAGGGAAGCTTGGCGTTTGACGACGCAATTCCGTATTTCAACGAGATGAATGTGCCGCTGTTTGTGAGCGAATTGTTTATCGCCGCCGGCAAGAATTTCAACGATGAAGAATATTGGCGTTCGGGCGCCCCAGTGATTTTAAAAGGTGTGGTTTTCGGCCGGTCAAAAGGAAATTATTCAATAATCTATCAGGGCGAGGATGCCGGCGCGGCGGTTCCTTGCACCAAATTCAAGATTGTCGGCAAAACCACGAATATGGACGGATATTTCAACGTTTGCGTGGCAAAAAAGATTAACGAGGTCAATCTGCCGTTTGCGGTGTATGTGGAATTTGAAGGTGAGCAGGGGCCGCAATGGCAATTGAAGAGTGCGGCGGCGGAGGAAAGCGGTATTGCCTGGACGCCGCAGTGCTTGGAGGCGGTTAAATGTTCCTATGTCGCCGAACCGGCGTCGGCCGAGAGAAGCCGGTGCGCCGGGCAGATTGAACCCAAAACCGATTCAAACGGATGCGTTGAAGAATACCGGTGCGTGTCCGAAACCGATCGGGCCGAGGAGGCGATTGCGCGCGCGCAAAATCCGGATTGTGCAATTGACCAAAAACTTTTGGAAAAATATCTTGCCTGCCGCAAAAACAACCAACCCAATTACGATCCGATAAAGTACGGCGACGACGGCTGTTTGCAGGACATTGAATGCCGCCCCTGACATTTTGAAAGGGTCCGACCCTTTCAGTTGCTTGGGATAGAGAGTGTGTTTGAATTCTTTCCGACCGGCCGGGTAAATGAAATGAATGACGAAAATGAACGATGAAAACGGAAAATTAAGATTGGAGGATTTGGGATACGGTGATTTTTTTGAAGGCGCGCGACAGAAGATGGGGCTTGGCGTTTTTGAGGTGGCGCGGGTGGTCGCCGAATACAAAGAACTGTATCGGGTTAAAAATGCGGAGGGCGAATATTTGGCAAAAATTACCGGCAAGCAGATTTTTAGCGCGGTATCCCGGGAAGATTTTCCGGCGGTGGGCGACTGGGTGGCGATTTCCAAAATCAATGAGGAGCAGGCGGTAATTGAGGGAGTGTTGCCGCGGAAATCAATGATCAAGAGAAAGGCCGCGGGGAAAAACGAGATTCAGATCATTGCGGCTAATATCGATTTCGCGCTGGTGGTGCAGGCGGTGGACGGCGATTACAGCTTAAACCGGTTTGAAAGGTATTTTGCCATCAGCCGCGACGGCGGCGTGACGCCGGCGATCGTTTTGAATAAAATCGATCTGGTCTCAAAAGAAGATTTGGATTCCAGAATCGGGCAAATAAAAAGCCGGTTCGGCAATATTGATATTATTGCCGCCAGCACGGTTACGGATGCGGGGTTGGACGGGTTGCGGAATTATATAAAGGCCGGCAAAACTTATTGTTTTCTCGGATCTTCGGGCGTGGGAAAATCCACCTTGATCAATAAGCTGATCGGCAAAGAAGCGATAAAAACCGGCACGGTGAGCGTTGATACCGACCGGGGCCGGCACATTACCACCGGCCGGGAAATGTATTTTCTGCCGAACAATAGTTCGGTTTCGCTCACTATAAATAGTTCGGCTTCGCTCACTATAAATAGTTCGGCTTCGCTCACTATAAATAGTTCGGCTTCGCTCACTATAAACGGCATCGTGGTTGACAATCCGGGGATGAGAGAGGTGGGCATGGCCGATGCGGCCGCGGGGGTTGACGATGTATTCGGGCAAATCGCCGCATTGGCCAAGGAATGCAAATACGCCGATTGCACGCACACCCGCGAGCCGGGGTGCGCGGTGTTGGCGGCGGTGAAATCGGGCCGGTTGGAAGCCGAAGTTTACGATAATTATGTCAGTTTAAAAAAGGAAACCGGATATTACGAAATGTCCGAGTTTGAAAAAAGGGAAAAAGACCGCCAGTTCGGGAAATTTGTCAATTTTGCCAAACGGCAAGTCAAAAAATACAAAGGCCGGTGATTGCGCGGATTATCCGAATGCAAAATTAAAGAGTCTAACCCTCGGGTTACCTTGGGATAAGCCGAGGGACAGACCCTTTAATTTCATATCCGGTGAGCGGTCCCGGGGCAGAGATCGCCGGATTGGCGATTTTTTGATAAAATTAACCGGTGAGGGAAAATAAAAACTTTATGGCGACGGAAGAAAAAAACATTTGGCATCACATTTCACACCAAGAGGCGGTGGCGCGGCTGAGTTCCGATTCCAAAGAGGGGCTGTCCGATCAAGAGGCGGCCGCTCGCCAAAGGGAGGCGGGGAAAAACAAACTTCCCGAGGAAAAGCCTCTGCCGCGCGTCAAGATATTTTTGGAGCAATTCGCCAGTCCTTTGATTTATATTTTGATATTTGCCGGCGGAGTCACTTTGTTTTTGCGGGAATATGCCGACGCGATCGTAATTTTTGCCGCCGTGTTTTTAAACGCGATCGTCGGCTATGTCCAGGAGAGCAAGTCGTCAAAGGCGTTGAGGGAATTAAGAAAAGTTTTGAGCGTGAAAGCCGTTGTCGTGAGAAGCGGCCGGGAGCGGGAAATTCCGGCCGACGAACTTGTGCCCGGCGACATAGTTTTATTAAGGCCGGGGGACAAGATTCCGGCTGACGGGCGCCTGATTGAAAATCACGGATTGAAAATCAACGAATCGGCGCTTACCGGCGAGTGGCTTCCGGCCTTGAAGACCGCGGCGGTTTTGTCCAAAGACACGCCGCTGGCCGACCGGGACAATTTGGTTTATATGGGGACCGTCGCGGAAGACGGGCGGGGCAAGGCGGTGATAACGGGCACGGGAGATAAAACCGAAATCGGAAAGATTAATTGTCTGGTGAGAGAAACCAAAGAAGACAAAACTCCCTATCAAAAAAAACTGGCCCATTTCTCAAAAATTGTCGGCAGTATTATCGGAACGATCTGCATTGGCATATTCGCGGAAGGGATGCTCACCGGCGGCGAATTCGTGGAAATGTTCACCACGGCGGTGGCGATTGCGGTGGCGTCCATTCCCGAAGGTTTGCCGGTGGCCATGACGGTGATTTTGGCGTTGGGAATGCAGAGAATTTTCAAGAAAGGGGGGCTGGTGCGGAAACTGGCCGCGGCCGAAACCTTGGGAAGCACTTCAATCATCGCCACCGACAAGACCGGCACGCTCACGAAAGGCCGGATGAACGTCGCCGGAATCTTCACCTTTTCCCTGCCGGAAGAAAAAGTTTTGAAAACCGCCATCTTGTGCAGTGAGGCGTTTGTTGAAAATTTTTGGGATCCGCCGGAAAAATGGAAAGTAAGAGGAATGCCCACGGAAAGAGCGTTAATTTTGGAGGGCGCCAAATTCGGCCTTGTTAAAAACGAACTGGAAAACGCCGAACCCAAAATCGGCGAGGTTTCCTTTTCTTCCGCGTCCAAATATTCGGCCAGCTTGAGGCGGCCGGCCGCGGCGGTTTCCCGCCGGGAGTCTTTGTCTCCCGGCGAAGGGAAAAACATTATCTATGCCAAAGGCGCCCCCGAAGTGATTTTGGAAAAATCAAAATATCTGGAATTCAACGGCCGGCGGACGGAAATGGACAAACAAAAAAGGGAGCTTTTGCACAAAAAATGCGAAGAGCTCACCGGCAAGGGATACCGGGTTTTGGCCGCGGCCTATCGGGAAGTCCGCGCGGCGGAGGCCACCGCCGACGATTTTAAAAAATCGGTTGCCGATTTGGTTTTCATCGGGCTGATTTTTTTGGAAGACCCGGTGCGCGAGGAAGCCAAGGAAGCGATACAAACCTGTTATCGGGCGGGGATGAGGCCGATTATTATCACGGGTGATCACGGCTTGACGGCGAAGGCGATCGCCAAGAAATTGGGCATTGATGTCGGAAACGAAAACATAATGGAGGGCAAAGATTTGGAAAAAATGTCGGAGGCGCAATTTGCCAAGAAAATCGGCGATATTCAAATCTATGCCCGGGTGGAACCGAAGCATAAGTTAAGGATTATTGAAGCTTGGCAAAAAAGGGGGGAGGTGGTGGCCATGACCGGCGACGGGATCAACGACGCGCCCGCGTTAAAACAGGCCAACATCGGAGTGGCGCTGGGATCGGGAACCGAAGTGGCCAAGGAGGTGGCCGATATCGTCCTGCTCACCGACGATTTTTCCGTTATCGTGGCGGCGGTGGAAGAAGGGCGGGCCATTTTGGACAATATTCGCAAGATTGTCACCTATCTGTTGTCGGACAGCTTCACCGAAATAGTTTTGATCGGCTCAAGCGTGTTGTTGGGGCTTCCTTTACCGGTGACCGCGGTCCAAATTCTGTGGATAAATCTGATAGAGGACGGACTGCCCAATGTCGCGCTGGCCTTTGAGCCCAAAGAAAAAGATTTGATGAGCCAGAAACCGCAGGGGCTGGACATTCCCTTGCTCACGCGGGAAATGAAGGTGATTATCTTCATTGTCGGACTGCTCACGGATCTGTTGCTTTTGGGATTGTTCCTTTGGCTCGTCGGCAAGAATTATGATATAAAATACATTCAAACGATGATTTTCGCCGGACTGGCCATTGATTCCATTTTCTATGTGTTTTGCTGTAAGAGTTTGAGGAAAAATTTGTGGCAGATTGATATCTTCAACAACAAGCTTTTGATTGTCGCGTGGTTTGTCGGGTTGGCGGGATTGCTTTCTGCGATTTATATTCCCGCGTTGAATCAATTGCTTGGCACCGTGCCTTTACCGGCATCTTCCTGGTTGGTGATTGTGGGACTGGCCATTGCCAACGTGGGGTTGATTGAAGCCGCCAAATACTATTTCATCGTCAATCATAAAACCGAAGATATTTGAGGATCACATCGGCCGAATATGTTATACTGACATTAACCTTCTTAACGGTCCCGTTGCCATGACTTTTTACCAAAGCGTCAATCTTGCCGCCGAACTTATTCGGACCGATTTCAAACTTCGCTACCACGGATCTTATTTGGGATACTTGTGGTCGTTTCTCAAGCCTTTAATGATGTTCGGAGTGCTTTATGCGGTTTTTTCCAAATTCCTGCGCATTGACTATCCCGATTACCCGTTCCATCTGTTTTTGGGGATTATTTTATGGAATTTTTTTGCCGAAGCCACCACGGGCGCGATGTCTTCAATTATTGAAAAAGGCGGCTTGATTAAGAAAATCTATTTTCCTCGCGAAATCATTGTTTTTTCTTCCGTGGCGGTTTCCTTTGTTGTTCTCATATCCAATCTCGCCGTATTCGGCATTTTTTATCTTTTCGCCAATCTTGCCTTTGATTTAAAGATGCTCTTTTTTTTGTTATATTTGCTACAACTGTGCATCGTAACCTTGGGCGTCGCTTTTTTTCTGAGCGCACTCTATCCCAAACTCCGCGATCTTTTCCATATTTGGCAAGTATTGCTCCAAGTCGGCTTTTGGGCGACCCCGATAACCTATATTTTGCAAATCGTTCCCCAAAAATATATCACGTTTATCCTGGCAAATCCTCTGGCCGGCATTATCAACAATTCCCGGCTCGCGCTGATTAACCACCAGTTTCCCGACGTCGGTTCCCTTTTATACACTTTGGCCGCGGGAATTATTCTTCTCGCGTCCGGTTATTTCTTGTTTTCCCGGCGGGTGCCGTTTTTTGCCGAAGAAGTTTGATTATTAGCACAGACCTATGGAAATTATCAGCTTTCAAAACATTTCAAAGAGATTCAAGCTTCCTCATGAAAAGAAAAACACCCTCAAAGAGTATCTTTTTTTCGCCGCCAAGGGCAAAAGCTACGAAGAATTGTGGGCGCTCCGCCAGATTGATTTTTCCGTTAAAAAAGGCGAATTCATAAGTTTTATCGGTTCAAACGGCAGTGGCAAAAGCACTTTGTTGAAGCTTATTTCAAAAGTTTATTTGCCCACCGCCGGCAAAATCCGGGTTAACGGCACCATTGCCCCCTTCCTTGAGCTTGGCGTTGGTTTTCAGTATGATTTAAGCGTCAAAGACAATATCTATCTTTACGGCGCCACTTTCGGTCTGTCCCGCGATAAAATCAACGTTATTTTTGACGCAATCGTTGATTTCGCCCGGCTTGGAAGATATATTGACCAAAAAGTGAAAAATTTATCCACGGGGATGGAGGTCCGGCTCGCTTTTTCCATCGCTGCTCATGCCGACGCCGATATCCTGCTGGTTGATGAAGTTTTGGCGGTGGGAGATCAAATTTTCCAGCAAAAATGCTTTGACCTTTTTGCCCGTTTTAAAAAAGAGGGCAAAACGATTGTTTTTGTCAGTCACGATCTTGGCATCGTGGAAAAATTTTCCGATAAAGTCGGCTGGATAAATAACGGCTGCCTTGAAGTTCTGGGCCAACCTGAAAAAGTAATCCGGACATACGCTAATCAAAAAATATGAAAAAAATTTTAATCACCGGCGGGGCGGGTTTTGTCGGCCACCATTGCGTTGAGCATTTTCTCAAGAATACCGGTTGGAGTGTTGTCGTTTTAGACTCTCTGAATTACGCCGGGAACCTGAATCGCATCACTGACAGCGAGTATTTTGATGCCAAACGGGTTAGGTTTATCTGGCATGACCTGTGTTCGCCGATTTCCAAAACCACCCGCGATATGATCGGCAATTTGGATTATATGATCCATTTTGCCGCCGAATCGCACGTTGATAAAAGCTTGGAAGACAGCATTCCCTTTGTTATGTCCAATGTTTTGGGCACCGCCAATTTAATGGAATATTTGAAAAATTTTCAACCCCATTGCCGCACCGTCGTTTTTTCCACTGATGAGGTTTTCGGCCCCGCTCCGCAGGGAGTTTATTACAAAGAAGACGATCGTTTCAAACCCTCCAACCCCTATTCGGCCGCTAAAGCCGGAGAGGAAATGATTGCTTATTCTTTTGCTCATGCTTTCGGGTTGCCGGTTTTTATGGTCCGTTCAATGAATATCATCGGCGAACGCCAGCATCCGGAAAAATTCTTACCCAAAACCATCCGTTCGATTATTGATAATAAAAAAATAACGCTTCATGGTTTAAACGGCGTCGACCTTTCGTCGCGTTGCTGGATCCATGCCCGCAATGTTGCCGACGGGATCGTTTTTCTGCTTGATAGGGGGCAAAGCGGCGAGTTTTATCACATTGTCGGCGAAGAACGTTCGGTTTTGGAGATGGCCGACTGGGTTTCCCAGGCGGTTCGGGCCAAGAATTTGGACGAATCTCAGATTGAGTGGCTTGATTATCATAAAGCCCGCCCCGGCCATGACAAAAGATACGCGCTTTCCGGGGAAAAAATGGCCGCGATGGGTTGGAGGCCTCCAATGAATTTGGAAGAATCCGTCAAAAAAACCGTTGATTGGACTTTGAAAAATCCCGTATGGCTCAATCTTTAAAATGCAATCTTAAAAATTTGGCGATTCATCGCGATGCCCGCGGCTGGTTGGTTGAAGTGCTGAAGCAAAGCGAAATTGACCAAAAAATCGAGCAAATATATGTTGCTTCGCTCTGCCCCGGCGCCATTCGCGGCAATCACTGGCATTTAAAACGCATCGAATGGTTTTTTGTCATCGGCGACAATGTCCAAGTTCATCTTCAGGACGCGAAAACCAAAGAAACGAAAGTCATTGACATCCGACCCGACAATCCTTTGCGGATTTCAATTTTTCCGCCCATTGCCCACGCGGTCGTGAATAAAGGTGAAAATGTCGCCTATCTGATAAGCGCCCAAAACAACATCTATGATCCCGGCGATTCCGATACCTTTGAGTATAAAATCTTGTAAATGAAATTTACCGGCGAACGCATGATCCCCGAATTCAATAAAGAGGATTTGATTTATGCCGAGCATATGGCTCGCTATTTTTTCGCGGGCCAATTTGTTGCCGCCAAAAACGTTCTGGACGTTGCCAGCGGTTCCGGCTACGGTGCGCGCTACCTTTCAAACAAAGGCGCGGCAAAAGTTGTCGGTGTTGATAATTCCCGCGAAGCGGTCAAATATTCGCAAGAAAAATATCAAACATCCGGCATTGAATTTATCCTCGCCGACGCCGCCAAACTTCCCTTTGAAGATGATATTTTTGACATTGTTGTTTCCTTTGAAACCATTGAACATTTGGACGACCAAGAAAAATTTCTGCGAGAAATCAAAAGAGTTCTTAAAAAAGACGGCTTATTGATCATCTCCACTCCCAATGTTCTGGTTTTCCCAAAAGGCAATACCTTCCATAAAAAAGAATTATCGCTTCCTGAATTTGGCGTTATCCTTTCTCGGTATTTTAAAAATACGAAAATATTCTATCAGCATAATCTGGCCGCTAGCTATATTTTAGAAGAGAAAGCCGTTTTATCTGATTATTTGGAATTTACCGCCCGAAATTTAAAATTAATTCAAACTCCCGCCGATAAAAATATGTATATCGTTGCAATCGCCGGCAACGGGCAATTGTCCCAAGATGCGGTTGCGGCGATAACTTTGTTTGGCAATAAAGAGCTGGAAGAAAAAACCGCCCGTCTCCAAGAGATATACGATTCCCGCGGTTTCAAAATCATAAGCTTTTTACGTCGCTTGAGAAACTTGTTCAATAATCGGAAAAGCAATGATTAAAGTCACCGTTATCAGCCCTGCTTATAATCACGAACAATTCATCTCCCAATGCATTGACAGCGTTTTGGCGCAGACCTTCCAGAATTGGGAGATGATTATTGTCAATGACGGCTCAACTGACAGAACCGAAGAAATAATCAAGCGATACCGCGATTCTCGCATTAAATATTTCTATCAAAAAAATCAAGGCATTTTGCGTTTAGGGCAGACTTATAATAAAATTCTGGATATGGCTCAAGGCCAGATCGCCGCTGTTCTTGAGGGTGATGATTTCTGGCCTTCCGATAAATTAGCTTCCTTGGTTCCCGCGTTTGACGATCCGGAAATCATGGTTGCTTATGGCTTCGCTCGGCTTGTTGCCGCCGACGGCAAAAAAAAGAATTTTACCATTCCCACTTCGCGTCATCTCAATAAATTTCCCCGCTCTTATTTCAATAATGAACCTCTCGGAATCGCCGCCTGCATGATGGCCGATTCCGAAGTCAGGACATTTACTTTTCCGTGCGCGACGATGATTAGAATTTCCGCGCTAAAGAAGATTGGCGGGTTTCAAAGCGTTTCCGGTTTGCCTTTTATTGACTATCCCACTTTTATGAATCTTGCCCTGCAAGGTAAGTATCATTTTATCCCGAAAGTGACCGGTTATTGGCGCCAGCATGCCGCTTCCAATACTCAAACTCGCAACGAAGATGCTTCCAACGCGATTTTGCGCCAGTTTGCTCTTGGATTTGTCAAATCACATAAAATATCCCTGCCGTTGTCGTTGATTAGCCGATCCACGATTGAAAAAAGCTGGGAATATCTTTCGCAAGACAACGCCCGGTATCTTGGGCGGAAATTGCTTTTGGCAAAACGATGGCCTGCCGCCCGCGGTCAATTCCGGAAAATCATTAAAAGTGAAAAACATTTCAGTAAAAAAATTGTCGCGATTGCCGGTTATTTATCTTCCTGGCTTCATCGTGATATTGAATGGATTTTTTCTCTCGCCGGCCGTGTTACCATAAAAGAACTTTTGCCCGTGGCCAAAAAATAAAATGCTTGATTTTCGCCAAAAATTTATTTTATTGCTTTTTTCCGCGGCAATTTTTATTTTGCCTTTTTTTGAAGGCGGCAAAAGCGCCGCCGCCGAATTGATTTTGTTTGTTTTAATGCCCGCGCTGGTGTTATTTATCTGGCGCCAAAGTGGCGGCTTTAATCTTGGCGGCATAAAATATCCCACTATTTTCCTGATTTTTTTTCTTGCGGTGTCCGGTTTGTCGATTTTTTATTCTCCGGAAAAATATCTGGCTTTAAAAACATCCCTTGACCTTCTGGCCTGCGGACTTCTTTTATTTTTATCATATAATTTCATTGATTCCCGCCAAAAGATAAACTGGTTCGGCTGGCTAGCGGTTGCTTTGGGAGCGGTTCTTTCTCTGCAAGGCCTTTATGGCTTTCTGATGTCTCAAAATTTTTCCTACTTGAGGCTTGTTTCCACTTTTTACCATCATATTCCTTTCGGCGAATTTATCGCTTATCCCTTTTTAATCGCGTTTTCATTGTTGTTTTTTGGCAATAATTCAAAAAGAGCGCAAATACTTTTATTTTGCGCAAATATTTTATTTTTCATCGCTCTTTATTTTAATCATTGCCGCGGCGCCTGGATAAGCCTGGCGATTTCCTTTATTGTTCTGGCGCTTCCGTTTAAAAAACAGGTTTTTGCCAAAAGTTCGCTTAAAAAATTTTTGATTATTATTTTGGCAGGTTCGGCGATAATTATCGGTGTTTGCCGGATAAAATCCTGGCAAGCAAGTCAAGCATCCGTTGCCGCGTCTTATAGTGGTCCGGAAACCATTGCCGAAAATGCTGCCACTGCCCGTATTTTGTTTTGGCAAAGAGCCTGGGATATTTTTAAAGATTATCCGCTCACCGGTGCCGGTTTGGCTTCCTATCCTGATCTCCATAAGCAATACATTCAGCCGCCGTTTTACTACAGCGCCGATCCGCATAATTTTTATCTGAAACTTTTGGCCGAAAATGGCATTATCGCGTTTTTGCTGTTTGCCGCGTTCATTGCCAGCGTTTTTCGGCGCTTTGCATCTTCTCTTAAAAATTTGCGGGCGGCCGCCGGTTTGGATAATGCCGCCCTTATTTCTCTGGCGATGATGGCCGGTGTTGTTTGCGGATTATTGAATAACGCGGTTAATTTTGGCTGGAACTATCTGGCTAATCTGGCAGTTTTCTTTTTCTTTATCGGCGTTAGTCTTCGGGCTTGCGATATTTACAATAATCAATCCGCCGTCAATTTTCAAAAATCAATAACTCCCGTATTTTTTTCACTTTCGCTTATTTTGTTAGTCGGCGGGATTTCAATCTTTGTTTCCGATCATTACTACCGGGACGCCGAATATTATTCCGATAATGGCGATATTGAAAATGCCGTCATCAGCCTTAAATCTGCCCGTCAAATAAACCCGGTCAATCCTCAATACTCCGTTCAGCTCGCTTTTTTCTATCTTTCATCTAATTCTTTATCCCGGGCTCATGATGAAATTTCCCGGGCGCTTTATTGGGCGGACAATGACCGGAATTTTATTTTGCAAAGCCGTATTTATCAAGCGCAAAACCGGTCCGATCTTGCCGTTCAAAGCTTGCGCCGGGCGCTTGAAAAAAATCCTTATAATCTTGCCACCTATATTGATTTGGCGACCATCTATCAAAACCAATCCGAATTTGCCGAAGTTAACCGGCTTTTGTCCCGGGTTTTGCCCGTCTATAAAAAAGAATATATTCTTTCTCCTTTTTATATCACTCCCGACAAGAAATTGGTGCTTAACCAAATTTCTTCCCTTTATGCCATAAACGCCAATGCTTATGCCAAGCTTGGCGACGACAGGGAAGCGCAAATCCAGTTAAACGCCGCCGCCGAATATGCCCAATAAACTTTCAATTATCGTGAACCATTGCCGGACTCCGGAATTGTTGCGAGACTGCCTTGAGTCCGTCAGAACCAACGTGCGGCAAATTGATTATGAATTGATTGTTGCCGATAGTTTTGCCCATGATCAAACCGCGGGTTTGGTTAAAAAAATAATTCCGGAAGCGATTTATCTCCCATTTTTTAAAAATGTCGGCTTTGGCCGGTCGGTGAATGAAGCCATCAAAAAATCAAGCGGGAAATATCTTTTAATTCTCAATGCCGATACCGTTCTGTGCGATAAAAACGCCGTTTCATCAATGATTGATTGCTTGCGAACCGATCCTGCCATCGGGTTATTGGGGCCGCGCTTGGTGAATTCGGACGGCTCCGTTCAGGAATCCGCATTTCGTTTCTATGATATCCCCACTCTTATTTGCCGCCGTACCGTTCTCGGTAAAACCGCTTTCGGCAAAAAAATTCTCGCTAGATTTACTTTAAAAGACATCTTGACTTCCGCCAATGTTGCCAAAAACCAACCGATTCCGGTCGGCTGGCTGATGGGGTCGGTGCTTTTGGTCCGTCGTTCCGCTGTTGCCAAGGTCGGGCTTCTGGATGAAAGATTTTTTATGTATTTTGAAGATGTCGATTGGGCGCGCCGCTTTTGGAAAAACGGTTTTAAAGTTGTGTATTTCTCCGCGGTGAGCGTTTTTCATCTGCATCTTCGGGCCAGCCGTAAATCCCGCGGCATTTTTTCATTGTTTTTAAACCGTTACGCCCGAATTCATCTTTCCAGCGCCGTTAAATATCTGTTAAAATACGCCTTTCGGAAACCCCCGATCAGCATCCGGGTTTGTCCTTAAAAAATAATATCATTGTTTTTGCCAGAATCCTGATGTCCCGGGCCAGCGACCAGTTTTTTATGTAATAAAGATCAAGTTTGATCTCTTCTTCAAAATTCAAATTACAGCCGCCGTTTATCTGTGCCAGTCCCGTCATTCCCGCTTTCACGAAAAATGTCCGCTTGTGATGGTTCAGGTATTTGCCGGTCTCTTCCGGTTCGTGCGGCCTTGGCCCCACCAGACTCATTTCACCGGTAAAAACGTTTAATAATTGCGGAAATTCGTCCAACCATGTCCGCCGCAAAAACTTGCCAATCCGCGTTACCCGCGGATCGTTTTCCATTTTAAAAAGCGGCCCGTCTTTTCTTTGATTGTATTCCATCAGTTGTTTCTTTAATTCGTGCGAATTGTCTTTCATTGAGCGGAATTTATATAAATAAAATTCTTTTCCCTGGCTCACTCTTTTTAATTTCACGATCACCGGCCCCGGACTGTCGTATTTTATGGCCAGGCCGACAATAACCCCGATGGGGAAAAGCAAAACAATCCCCAGTCCCGAAATCGCCGCATCCGTTAATCTTTTGACGAAGCCGCCCCAGCCTTCCAGCGGCGTACGCTTGAATTCCAAAATCGGAAATTCCGCCACCGTTTCGGTGTTGATATTGGTAAAAAAGGTCTGGAAAAGATCGGGAACAAACCGGAAATTGATCAATTTTTCTTCGCAAAAATTGGAAAAAGCCGTGATATATTCCCGGTTGCGTTCCGGCACGCACAGAATCATCTCGTCAAATTTATCTTTATTGAATCGGTTTTTCACCGCTTCCAAATCAAGATCAAGAGAATCGCCGGTCGCGATAATATCAATTTCACGGTTTGCCGCCAGCTCCCGTCTCAATTTTTCCGCAATTTCTTTGTTTCCCGCCAAAAGCGTTTTTTGCCCGCCCAAATTATATTTATTCCAGGCGAATTTCATTGCGGCTCTTTCCAGGCTCACCAAAATCACCGCGAAAACCCATCCCGCCAGCACGATGAACCGCGAATCAAAAAACTCCTTGCGAAAAAACACCACCATCGTTATTGCCATCACTCCGGCACAGCAAGCTACGATCACTTTCGGGAGATCTTCAAAATATTTCCGGTCAATTTTTGCCTGATATAATCCCGCCAATCCGAAAATCGCCACCCAAACCGCCGCAATTACCAATAGCGCCGGCAGATAATCTTCAAAAGGCAGTTTATCAAAAAATCCTCCGCCTCCTCGCCAATCTCTGAGCCAAGGGCTCATTCTCAGCAAATAGGCGCCGCTTCCCGCCGCCAATATCATCAAAAAATCACCTCCCACCAAAATAATATTGAATACCAGTTCCGTTTTCTTCATATTCCCTAGATTATACCAGAAATCAAATGCCCTCCCAACACTTGCGCATTGTGCCGCTTGCACTGTTGCCGGAAAAACGAAGCGTGTTATAATCACAAACGGGGAGGTGTTATCAATTTAATAAACAAAATATGTTTATTGTCAAAGGGAAAACCAATTGGCCGATGATTGCGGCGGTGCTGGCGATTGCGGCGATCACCGGCGGCGGCTTGATGTTCTACATCAACGACACGATTGCGCAAACCCAATATTTGGGACAGTGATTTTTTGCGGGATCGCCAGAATCGCCATCACGGCGATTTTTTGGTGATTTTCAAAACAAGCGGATGAAAAACAAAATTTTGATTTGTTTTTCGGCGGCGGGATTGATCGCGGCGGCGGTTTTGGCCGCAATTTTTTTCAGCGGCGGGCAAAATGCCCCGCGTTTGGACCAAAATGATCCGAAGCCCGCCGCCGCAATTTTTTTACTGGGCGATTTCTATCCGGTGGCGCGGGTGATTGACGGCGACACTTTTGAGGTGAATGCCGGCGGCGCGATTGACACGGTGCGGGTGATCGGCATTGATACCCCCGAAATTGCCGATCCGCGGAAATCCGCGGAATGTTTCGGCGCCGAAGCATCAAGCAAGGCCAAAGAAATTTTATCGGGCAAAAATGTGCGGCTGGAATCCGACCCGGACCAAGGCGAACGCGATAAATACGGCCGATTACTGCGCCATATATTTCTGGAAGACGGAACAAATTTCGGATTGTTGATGATCAAGCAAGGATATGCTCGCGAATACGCTTACCCGGTTCCGGGCAAATACCGAGCCGAGTTTCAAGCGGCGCAAAATTATGCCCGGGAAAATTCTCTGGGCCTTTGGGGCGATGTTTGCCGGACGGAAATAATGCCGAATTGATTTTTGCCGTTTTATAATTCGTGTTATAATCAATCGCGTATCGTCTTTTAACCAAAAATTATCTATGAGCCAACAAAAAAAAGTTTTGGTGGTTGACGATGAAAAAGTGTTGCTGGAGCTTTTGCTGTCCAAGATCAAGCAGGCCGGTTTTGCCGCCATCGGCGCGCGCGATGGCGACGAGGGCCTGCAAAAAGCCTTGGACGAACATCCTGACCTGATCCTGCTGGACATCATTATGCCCAAGATGGACGGCATCACGATGCTGAAAAAATTGCGGGAAGACGCGTGGGGCAAGACAGCGCCCGTGATCATGCTTTCCAATTTAAACACCGCCGAAATGGTGGAAAAATCGCTGGAAAACGGCGCTTATGATTATTTGGTGAAAGTGGATTATTCGCTGGACGATCTGGTGGCGATCGTGAAAAAAAAGTTGGGCGCGTAATTGTTTGCGGTTGACTTTTTGGCGTTTTTGCGCTTGAATGACAGTGTTTCGGAAGATATTCTTGGATTTACAAATTAGATCGCTAAGGTCGCCTACGCGAACCTATCAGCGGGCTTTGCCTCGCCGAAGGTTTGCTACTGCGAACCGAATTTCGCCTACGCTCGATTTAGCGGGCCTTGCCTCGCCGAAGTCGAGCTACGGCGAGACGAAGGCGGGCGTCGTATAATGGCCATTATGTAACCTTGCCAAGGTTAAGAAGAGGGTTCGACTCCCTTCGCCCGCTCCAATTTAAAAGCCGCTCTTGCAAGAGCGGCTTTTAAATTGGAGCGAGGCTCGCTCATCTGCTGATGAGCGGCCCGCTCTCAATTTGAATTTTAGGAATTTTCATTTATATTTTATAATCTTATTGAAGACTTAATGAATCCAATGCATTTTATCTACATCCTTCAAAGCCTAAAAGACCGGCGAACATATGTTGGCTGTTCCCATGATGTTCAAAATCGCTTGGCGCGGCACAATGCCGGTCAAGTTCCCGCCACCCAAAGCCGCCACCCTTTAAAGCTGATATTTTCCGAATCGTTTGAAACCGAGCAAGAGGCCAAACAAAGAGAACTCTACTGGAAAAGCGGCGCCAGCCGTCGCAAAATGAAATCTCTCTTTAATTAGTTTGTTGATAATTAAAAAACAAAAAAGCCCCTTTCGGTGCAATCACTACACCCTTTCGGATATAGACCCCTCTTACAAGTACCGGCCAGAAGACCGTTTTTATGTAGGAGGGGATTTCAGACCATATCCTACGACAAAGGTCATAGGGGTTAGGTCATAAATTGTCAAAAGATCAAAAAATATTCAATCGCAAGTTTTTTATATCAAAAAACACTGGTTTTGTAAATCAAATTATTCAATCATAAACCTTACTTATAAGTATTTCTTATAACCTTCAAGATTATGCAAGGCCGGGAATATATGGAAAGCCTGAAGTACAAAATAGAAGTAAAAGAAATAAAAACTGTTTCAGACTAATTATTTCTAGTAATTAAATAAAAAAAGGAAGGCAATCGTCCTTAGACAATTCCCTCCAACAGCTGTTGTGCAGCCTCATTCAGTATTTTTCTGATGGCTTCTTTGTGGCCATCGTTTAGTAGCTCTTTTGTCGGTGTAAATGCAACAGGATGCCCCCAAGGAAGAATCCTTTGCGTTGTGTCCTGCATCATTACCATAACCGTATGTTGGCTACCACCCCTCCAAAGCTGAACCCAGAAATCAATCTTTTCCAATGGCGGTATAGGTCCATCCTCTTTGGCGTGATTCTTGTAATGATGTTTATATAGGATTTCACCGATTCCTGAATCAATCAGACGAGCTCTAATGTCTCGACCCTTAATATCCGTTTCTTTGTACCCCATATATACCAAACATTATTCTAACAATAAAAAATGATATTGTCAAGATATAAACAATCCTTTGTCAAATGATAATAGAAATGTCATACCTTGGATTTTTTTAGAAATGTCATACT
>DAOSDI010000008.1:0-39817 GCA_035362275.1 Candidatus Pacearchaeota archaeon
TCAATGACCTGATTGCCCTTTTGGATAAAAAAATGCCTCGGCTTTCGCTTCGGCGATTTGTCTGTTTTTCAGGTTCAGGCGGGAAGTTTCATCTTTTCAAAGCCAACGATAAACTTTGACTGTTCCAACCTTGCCAGAATTTCAATAATCTCGGCAAGATTTCTCCCCAATTCAGTCAAAGAATATTCATGCTTTTGGCCTTTTCTTGATGATACCAAAAATTCCCTTTTTAATTCTGTCAAACCGTAATTTGCCAAACTGAACGACAATCCGGTTTCTTGAAGAATTTCTTTGGTGGAACAATTCTCATTTCTATGAATTGCCATAAAAACCGCCAATTTATTGCTATTTCTGAAAAAACCAATCTTCCCGGCCAATAACGCCATATCTTTTTCATCCATCATGGTTCAACCTCAAAGACCTGCCCATAGAATACATCAAAAAAAATATATGTCAAGCGCCTGAAACATAACCACTCACCGGATATTTGTGTTTTTAAAGGGGACTAACCCTCGCAGTAACGAGGGTTAGTCCCCTTTAATTTCGCGCTTAAAATTCTTTTGCCAGGGTCCAACCGCTCGCGATTATCCCTCGGATTACCTCGGGACAAGCGCGAGGGATAGACCCTCAAAATACAATCCCCGGCAAGTGGTTACCAATAACAAAACATTCCAACATTCTCAAGGATGTTGGAATATCCGTTAACCGCCTTGACGACAAACTATTCTGGTATTCTGCAGAATATTGGAATATTGTTAGCGAAACGATCTGTCAGATTTTGATAAAAATTCTTTTAATTCAATTTCGGCTAATTCCAAAACTCCTCTGAATGTGCCAATAGCAAGCTCTTTGTGCAACGGAACAACGGTAATAATTTCCCGCTTACCGCTCATTTTTCCCAGCTTCACATGGCTCCCCTTTTGCGAAACAAAACAAAAACCAAATTCACGGCACAAAATTCTGATTGTTTCTTTGCCTGAGAAAATTTTCTTAGGCATATTCCAATTCAAGACGCGCAATTAAAGGCGCGCCTCCGGAAGAAAGCCGTTTCTTTGATTTTGGATTGTCTTCCAGATAGAGTTCAACCGCTTCTTTGATGTTTTTCTTTGCCTCCAAAACGGTCCTGCCTTGGCTCACAACTCCCAATTCCGCGCAACGCGCGACAAACCATTTTCCTTCGCGCATTATAATGGTGGTAAATTTATAAATCATAGAATTAGCTTTACATTCGTAATTCCATCCTACCACCTCGCTCCAAAATATCAATGACCTGATTGCCTTTTGGATAAAAAAATGCCTCGGCTTTCGCTTCGGCGTCATATAGTATCAACTACGTCTTTTCATCTCCTCCATAAGTAAATTTATCTTGGCATCACCTTTCAACCTTTCCAACACATCAATTGTTCGATTGCCCATTTCTGTCAATTCATGGCCATCGTTGGAAACAATTAAGCCTAATCCCCTTAGCTTTATCAGTGCGTGACTTACGTCATTGCTATCGTATCCGGTTATTTCCCTTATTTCCTTAAATCTTATGCCAGGATTTTTGTCAATCAACAAAAAAATTCGCCGGCCCTTAATATGTTCAAGCTTCAGTATAAGCCTCAAAGCCGCCATCAATCCATCAGACTTCACTTTAATACACCTCCTAAAGACCTGCCCATAAAATACATCAAAAAAAATATATGTCAAGCGCCCGGATCGTAACTGCACACCGGATCCAAAATTAAAGGGGGCCTATCCCCCGTTACCGCAGGGGATAGGCCCCTAAAATACAAATACCCAATAAGCGGTTACCAAAATTAAAAACATTCCAACATTCTTGAGAATGTTGGAATGTTTTTTGTTAAAACAGGCCCGTTACATATTCAAATAAGTATTCAATTACTTACAAGTGTACATACGTTAAAAATTGAAATTTGGAATTCGGCAAATCCTGACAAATTTTGCGACCGCAAAATTTGTCAGATTTTCATTTTTGTTCCCCGGCAATCATTCCTTCATAAGTTTGATTCAAACAGTCCTTGGAAGCTTGTTTTTTTGGCTTAAATTTGTCAAAGTTCGCGCAAGGCGGTGAAGATGGCGCAAAATTCTTTGGGATCCAAAGAGGCGCCGCCGGCAAGAAGGCCGTCATAGTCGGCGTCTTTGAGGTAGGACGCGGCATTTTTGGTATTCACCGAGCCACCATAGAGTAAGGGAATTTTTTCATTGGTGATATTTTTAATAAACCGGCTCACCACCGCGGCTTCATCGGAATCGCAGGCCTGCCCCGTACCGATGGCCCACACCGGCTCGTAGGCAATCATTAACGGTGCGGAATTCAGGTCAATGCCCTTTAAGCCCTCTTCCATCTGTTTTTCCACCACATCGGTAATTTGCCCGTCAATGCGCTGTTCGCGGGTTTCGCCGCAACAAAAAATCGGCGCCAATCCCGCAGAAAGCGCGGCGATGACTTTTTTGTTGATTGCTTGATCGGTTTCGCCGAATTTGTGCCGCCGTTCCGAATGGCCGATAATTGCGCAGGAACAGCCCGCGCTCTTCAATTGAGCCGGCGAAATTTCGCCGGTAAACGCGCCCTCTTCCCAATGGCAATTTTGCGCTCCCAATTCCGCGGAATTTTTTAAAATTTCTCTGGCCAGCTCTAAATAGCACGCCGGCGGACAGATTACGGCCTTGGCCTTGGCGTTTTTTTTGACCCCCTTTTTATATCCCAAAAGTATTTTTTTGGCCTCAATTTTATTGGCCGGATTGCACTTCCAATTACCGATGATGTATTTCATATAATTTTTATTTAGCTACCGGAATGCCCCGAAGCTCTGCCCCGGGTAGTTTATTTTTAATTTTTATTTTATCTTACGCCATCAATTGAATTATTTCATTGCAACCAACCGCGCAAAGTCCCGCAAAAAAGTTTTATCTCGACATACCTTCAATCAGCCGATGCCAGCAAAAAATCAAGAATGTTTTGAAACTCAATTTTATCGTGTTTAACCGGCTTGCCCTCCCAATAGATCAATTTGGCTTTGGCCTCTTTGAATTCAGACAGGCCCCGTTCGAGCGACTCAATCTCTCGCGCCAAAGTTCTTTTGTTTAAAGAATAACAAACATTAACCAACTCATCCGCTTGGCGGCCAATTCTTAAAACAAAATCAATCTCCGTGCCATTTTTCCAATAAAACAATCTTTGGTTTCTTCGCAAAAACTCCACCGCCACGATATTTTCCAGCAATCTGCCGATGTCATCGCTGAATTTAAACGATGCAGCATTGACCAGCCCGGTATCAATCGCAAAAACCTTTTGCGGATTATAAATTTGTTTTTTCACCGAAAAAGAGAAAAACGGCGAAAATTGGAACAAAAACGCCTCATTCAAATGTTCAAAATAGCGGCGCGCGTTTTGGCTGGATATCCCAAACAATTTTTCAACATTGTACGACGAAACCTCATTAGCAACATTGGAAAGAACAAAATTGATCAGTTCTTTAATATCCTTAACATTTTTCACCGCGTGCTTCAAAATCACATCCTTTTCCAAAATGGAATTAAAATACTCAGTAAGAATAATTTTTTTGTTAAAAATATCTTTTTCCAGCGCCACCCGCGGAAAACCGCCGAATTCAACATATTCTCTCAATTTTTTATAAATACGCGGCGACTTGATCAATGGCGCCGTCTTGATATTTTCCGCGGCCAAAAATTCTTTGAAACTCAAAGGATAAATCGTTTCCGAGATATAACGCCCGCTCAAAAGAGATGAAATCTCGCCCATCAACAGTTTTGACGACGAACCGGTAACAAATATTTTTATGTTTTCCCTGCGGTCATGCAAAGAAACCGCGAATCTTTCCCATTTATAGATCAACTGCACCTCGTCAAGAAAAAGATAGACCTTGCCTTTTGGATCAAAAAATTCCATATAAGCGTCAAATATTTCCGGTAATAAAGCGTCATTTGAACCGCTACCGAATTTCGGTTCCTCAAAATTGACATACAAAGTGTTGGTTGGTTTAACGCCGCTTTGGATCAATTTTTCAATCACCTGCAATATGATCGTTGATTTTCCCGATCGCCTCACGCCCGTAAGCGCGATGATTTCGGGCATTTTTAAATACCTTTCCATTTTTCCCAAATAACCGCTCCTTTGAAAGCCGGTATTTATCTTTTGATTCCAAAAATTCCATTTGTCCAAAATTGAGATGATTTCTTGTTTATCCATATGTAAATACCACTTATATCTTATATGCCTAAATATGTAAATGGCGTTTATATGTTTTATATATCCCGCCGCCGCGCCGTTGTCAAGCGCCATTTATTTTAACTCATATTGCTATAATTATAACCCGAAAAAATCGTTTTCAAAACAAAATTTAAAATAACCGGCAATTTGATCTTGCCGATTTATAAAAAAGCCCGATCCGTAAAAAACCGGAACGGGCGCGCATCAATTTCAATCGCTGATTCTCAATCCATCATCTATTGACCTTCGCATAATAACTTGAATACTCTATTCATATAATTCGGAAGCTTTTAAAAATCCCCTCATCAATGTTTTGTCTTCGGCGATTCTGCGTTTGCCGAATTTAACCGCCCGCTCCAGAGCGGACAATCCTTGCAGCCGAAGGTTGCAGACATATTTGTTTTTCATCGCCGCCCAGAAGTATTCCACCGGATTCAATTCCGGCGCGTAGGCCTGAAGTCTCTCAACGCGCAACCAGTATTTTTGCGTTTTTAAATATTCTTTGACGATCTTGGCGCGGTGCGCCGCCAACCCGTCCCAGAGAGCAATTCTTGTCCTTTAAGCTAAGGAAAAGTTTTTGACTTCCAAGTTTTGACGGCTTTCCATCTGGCAATTATAATATTAAACAAATTTATCAGTATTGCAACAACATTCATTCATTTGCCTCTTTTCCAAGCGAAAACCGTCTCTTTTGGGATGGTTTTCGATTTGCAAAAATAATTATCGTTTTTATATAATCACACCGAGTGTTCAATCCAAACATTTGGCTCAAGATAAATCGCACGGTTATTCTCTTTGTCTACGGTTATTTTTTCTAAAGCACCCGGAACATTATACTGTCCGCTTTTGGTAAATTCTATCCCCGTCCACTTGGTCCAAGTTGCCAAATCTGCAGCAGTACACATCGATTTATGGCAAATATTCATAAATTTCCCGCCCAAGCTATAATGCAAATTAAGCCAAGGGTCAAGATATCTGCCATCGGGATTTTTTTTATTGATATATTCTTCAAAAGGCATATCCGGATAGTCCGGTTTTTTTGTTGGACGAACCGGAATATAAAGTTTTTTCAAATTTAGTTTCCGTGCCATTTTCTTGAATCCAGAAAGGCAAATTTTACTCAAACCCAAGCCCCGCATTTCATGATTAACCATTACCGATAACCCCACTAAAACATTCGGCTTGATCTTTTCATCAAATTGCCGATAACCGGTTGCCAAAGCCCAATCCCAACCTTCTTCGGGAAGCGATGTTCCTCCTTGTGAAACAAACAACGGAATCGAATTCGCGACTGCGGCAAGCTTGCCATCGCTTTGAAAAACCATCTGATAATTAATAAAATCCGTATAAATCCTATTCCAATCATGGTCTATATTGGCATTGTCTTGCAAAATAAAAACCGGATAAGAAGCTCTCGAAAGCTTATTAATTTCTTTGCGCCACGGTATTATGTTTTTCCCAGCAATAATTTTAATTTCTCTTTCCATTGTTTGATTGTACCAAATTCAATGTTAATAAACTACCCCGGGGCAGAGCCCCGAGGTATTCTGACGGATGAATAAAAAATGCGGGGGGCGGACCCCTGCAAAATTTGCGAATAATATATAACCTTGTTTTTTACTGGGCGCGGAGGTATTCGGCGGCGCGTTCCGGTTCAATGGTGGAAATTTCAATGCGCGTGCCAATTTCAAAGCCGGCCATAATCGCGGTTTTGGGCACGATGGTCAGATGCCAATGATAATGGGAATAGTCTTTGCGGTCGCAAGGCGCGGTGTGCAGATAAAAATTATATGCCGGATCGCCCAAGGCTTTATAGATTTTTTTGATCGCCGCCGACAAAATTTGCGTCAAAGATTTTCTCTGTTCCGGGTCAATGTTTTCAAACCGCGGCGAATGGAACTTGGGAGAGATCACCACTTTAAACGCCGTCTTTGAAGCAAACGGACAGGAAGCGACAAAATCCGCGTTTTCGCAAACCACGCGGGAACGGTCTTTGAGCTCAAACGCGTTCATTTCACACGCCAGGCATTTTTTATGCCCGCGCCAATACTTTTTTGAATTTTCCAGCTCTCCCAGCAGATCAACGTCAATCAGCGGACTGGTGATAATTTGCGAATGCGGATGGGGTTGGGACGCGCCCGCTTCGGCACCGTGATTATGGAAAATGGAAATATATTTCACCAGTTTGTGGCGTTTCAATTCCAAATAGCGGGTCTGATAAGCCGCGACGATTTCCTCCACAAAAGGCAAATCCATCAATCCGATATGCCGCTCATGGTCGCGCGTTACCACCACTTCGCAAAAACCGACCGCGTCCATTGAGCGGTAGACCGGCCCGACCTTCCATTGGCAAACGCTCTCTCCCGTAATCGGGTAGAAAGCCGGAAATTTGTTCGGAATCACCGCCAGCGTCCAATCGCCGGGCAATGTTTTCTCCGCGGCGATTTTTCCGCCGGAAAAGGCCAGAAGCGGATCGGCGGCCTCGGTAAGGTTGCAAAACGGACATTGCCGCAAATCCATTTCCACGATTTTTCTTTGCCGCTTGTATTCTTCCGGGCGCTTGCCGCGCCCCGGCGCGATCACCACCCAGTCCTTGGACACCACGTCATAACGCAATTGCGACGGACAGCATTGATTTTTTTTCATATTGAAATCACGATTAGAAATCGCTTTGTTTTCTTACTGAGATGGTTTCAAAACCCTATTCGTTACGAAATCGTTTTATTCCGAGCGAGCCGAATGAAGAACGAGGAGGCATACTTGAAGCTAAGGTCTGCCGACGAGTGATGAATTCGGCGTAGCCGGAATAAAACGATTGCAGTAGGATAGGGTTTTGAAACCATCTCAGTATCAGTTTATAATCAATTTATCACAAACCCGCCGGTTTAACAAAAAAAACGGAGACCGCTCCGTTTTTTTAGCCTTCTTTATCTTCCGTCCCGGGAAGGGCGGTAAGCACCCGGCAAGCACCCCCGATGACTGCCAGAGTGTGTTCCCAATGGGCCGCGGGACTGCCGTCTTTGATCTTATAGGCTTGTTTGTCCGATGCCAACACAATCTCCGGATCGCCGGCGGTAATCATCGGTTCAACGCAAAAGACCATGCCTTCTTTTATGACCGGCCCCCGATGCCGGCGGCCATAATTCAAGATTTGCGGATCTTCGTGCAACTTCTTGCCAATACCATGGCCGCACAGATCGCGCACCACACGAAATCCCTGGCTTTCCACGTAGCGTTCAACAGTGTTGCCCACGTCGCCGAAGGTATTTCCCGGACGCGCTTTTTTGATGGCATATTTTAACGCTTTTTTGGCCGCCTTGATCATCCGCCGCAATTCCGGATCAACCTCGCCCACCGCCACGGTAACCGCCATATCGGTGTGAAACCCGCGGTAAACCATTCCCGCGTCCAAACTCACGATGTCTCCGTTTTTAACGATCCTTTCCGGAGAGGGCACGCCGTGCACCACTTCATCGTTGATGGAAACACAGATCGTCGCCGGATAGCCGCCTTCGCCCAAAAAAGACGGCCGGCCGCCGGCCGCCGCGATCAAGGAAACCGCCAGATCATCCAGTTCTTTGGTGGACACTCCCGCCGCGGTTTTCTTTTTCAGTTCTTCCAAAACGGCCGCCAAAAGGCGGCCGCCTTCGGCCATAATCCCGATTTCTTCCGGACTTTTGATCTTGATCATCGGCGATCGCAAAACGCCCCCTTCGGGGGCGTTTGATTACATTTCATAAACTTTAAAACACGGCCCCAGTGCGGCAATAATATCGTCAAAAACATTTTCCACATATTGATCCGCGTTGATTTTCTTCAAATTATATTCGTGGCGGCGGTAATAATCTTCCAGCGGCGCGGCGGTTTGTTCAAATTCTTCCAGCCGGACTTTGATGGTTTCAACATTATCCAGATCGCGATGCATCAGGCGGGAACCGTCCAGCGGACAGCGTTTCAAATTGGCGTTTTCGGGGATATACAATATGGAATGACGCATCAACTCGCAAATGCGGCGGTTGCTGTTGCGAAAAATCGTCTGCTCCGCCGGCAAATCAAGAAACAGAATGTGGATGTTCTCTTTGCCGTAGAGCTCTTGTAAAAACGGCATTTCAATCTCGGCCTCGGCCAGCGATCGCGGAGACCCCGACAAGATGAGCGATTTTCCCAAGCCGTGAATTTCGGCAATCCTTTTGTTCATCAAAAAAGCCGTGAACTCCACCGAACAAAGCACGCCTTTCTTCCTTTTGGCCAGCTCATCGGCCACCGGATAGACGGTATTATGGATATTGACCTGCGCGCCGGGTTTGGCATTTTTGAATTTTTCTTCCAGCACCCGGCTGGTGTCCAGATTGTAAAAGTAAAACTTTGACGCCAAAAGCTCGGCCTGGGTGCCCTTGCCCGCTCCGGGAGGCCCAAAAAGCAGGATTGCTTTTTGGATTTGATTGCCGTTGAGATTTTTTAAAATTGCCTGATTAAAAAGTTTCATATTCGCGCATTTGAAGTTGCGCCTTGATCTGGCGCGCGGTTTCCAAAATCACGCTCACCGCAATTAACAGCGATGTGCCGCCGATCAGGAACGAAAATGAAGTCACTCCCGTGAACGGTCCGACAATCTGCGGCATTACCGCAATCAATCCCAGAAACACCGCCCCTAAAAGCAGAACCCGGTTTAGAATGTAGCGCAAATAATCCGCCGTCGGCTGTCCCGGACGGATGCCCGGAATGAACCCGCCCATTTTTTGCAAGTTTTTTGAAATTTGCTTGGGATCAAAAGTCACCGCGGTGTAAAAATAAGTGAACATCACCACCAGCACGAAATAGGAAATCATATAAAAAGCGCCGTCCATGGCAAACAGATTCGCCACGGTCCGCGCGGCATCGCCGACCCATCCTCCGGACGACGCAAAAAATTGCGCCACCATCGGCGGAAAGATCAAAATGGAAAGCGCGAAAATGATCGGGATCACGCCGGCGGGATTGATGTTGAGCGGCAGATAGGTGGAAACGCCGCCCGTCATTTTTGTGCCCCGCATTCTCTTGGCATAAGAAACGGAAATGTTCCGCCGGGCTTCGTTGACCAGCACCACTGCGGCCACCATTGCCGCCGCCATCACGAAAAACGCGATATATCCGGGTGCCATTGAAGAATCGTAGACTTCAATCATCTGGCGGATGTTGCGCGGAAAATCGGCCATAATGCCGGCAAAGATCAGCAGGGACACCCCGTTGCCGATCCCCTTTTCCGTCATTAATTCCCCGATCCACATCAAAAGCAGGGCGCCGGCGGTGATGGAAAACAGCGCCGCGATCTTTTCCAGCAACGAATCAAAATGCAAAATGCCCACGCTCGGCCCGGAAAGCAGGGCGATCATCGCAAATCCCTGCAACATCGCCAGCGGCACGGTGGCAATGCGCGCGTATTGGTTGAACTTGGCCCGGCCCGCTTCCCCTTCTTCCTTATAGAGCCTTTCCAGCGCCGGAAAGATCATCGTCATCAATTGGAAAATAATGATCGCGGTGATGTAAGGCCCCAGTCCCAGCATCGCGACCGAAAAACGATCCAGCGAGCCGCCGGTGAACGCGCCCAACAACTGAAAAATCCCGAATTCGCCGAAGAATTGCTTCAATTGATTCGTATCAACGCCGGTGATCGGAATGTTGGCCATCAAACGGAAGACCGCAAACGCGCCCAGCACAAAAAATATCTTGTTGCGCAGTTCTTTCACTCTAAACGGCTGAAGGATCGCCTGATACCACATTGTTTTTTTATTTTACGAAAATAATCCGCCGAATTGGCGGCAAGACGGCTTATTTGATAATGCCGCCGGCGCTTTCAATCTTTTTTTTCGCCGATGCGGAAACCTCGCACCCCGCGAAATTGAATTTCTTTGAAATCTCTCCTCGGCCCAATATCTTCACCCGGGGAGTTTTGCCGCCGGCGCGGCGCACAATGCCCTTTTCAATCAAAATCCGGGGATCAATGGCCGCGCCGTTTTCAAATCCGGCCTCCAAAATCGCAAGGTTGACGGCAAAAGCCGTCAAACCGGCGGCGCGGTTGCGATGGCCGCGCAGTTTGGGATAGCGTTTCAACACTTCTCTGATTATCGGGCGGAAATTTCTTCCCGCGCGGGCGGTCTGGCCCTTGCCTCCCCGCCCCGAATAAGTGCCTCGTTTGCCTCCCCGGCCGATTCGTTTTCCGGTCTTGCTACGGGAAGAATTTTTTAATTGATGTATCTGCATGGAATTATTAGGCCTATTGCGAAACTTCCTCCGCTCCGTTCGCGCCCGGTGAGTTTTTCGGATCTTCTTTTTCGGTTGCAACTCCGCTTTGAACCGTTGCTACGGGATTTTGCGCGACATCTTTTAACGACTGCCGGGACAAATCTTCAAAAGCTTTCATCACCGCGCGGGCGTTGTTGAGTTTGTTTTTCGTCGTGCCCAGCATCTTTGAAGAAATATCTTTAATTCCCGCCAGTTGGCAGAGCAAGCGCACCACGCCGCCGGCCATTAATCCGCGCCCCTTCCGTTGCGGTTTGATGATCACCCGCGCCGGCCCGACTTTGGCCGCCACCTCGCGGGAAATCGTTCCTCCGGCCGTCGGCACGACAATCATATCTTTTTTTGATTGCACCGTGGCTTTTTCCACCGCTTTCGCCACATCCAACCCCGACGCCACGCCCAAACCGACCTTGCCGGCTTTGTTGCCGCTGATCACAATGGCGCGGAAACGCAGACGGCGCCCGCCCGCCCGCGTGTGCGACACGCGGGATAGATCCAGCAGTTTGGAATCAAATTCGTCTTTCCGCGCGTTTTCATCGCGCCGTCCGCCGCCTTGGCGGCCGCGGCCGCCGAAACGTCCGGCACCGAAACGGGACGCGCCGCCCTGTCCCGGGCGGTTGCGGTTAAATTGCGGCCGCGCGCCCGCGGCCGGAAACGGCTTGAACGCCGGCTTTGCCGCTTCGCTTTTAACTTGGGTTGTTTGTGATGCCTCCATGTTTCAAATTAAAAAGTAAAAACGAAAATTTAAAAATTTAATCCAATGGTTTTCAATTTTTGATTTTTCTTTTTCCTTTTTCGTTTTCAGTTTTCAACTTTTTAGAATTTCAATCCGCCGGCGCGGGCGCCCTCCGCCAAGCTTTTAACTCTTCCGTGATAGCGATAACCGCCGCGATCAAACACCGCGCGGGAAATTTTCAATTCGCCGGCAAGGCGGGCGATCCGACTTCCGACCGCGAACGCCGAAGCGCATTTTCCCGACAGATCGTTTTTCTCCGCGGCTTGCTTGCCGCCGATATTCCCGTCGCCGCAAGCGGCCAAAGTCTTTCCCTGCCGATCGTCAATCAATTGGGCGAAAATATGCCGGTTGGACCGAAAAACGCAAAGCCGCGGCGTTTCACCGGTGCCCGCAATCTTGGCGCGCACCCGGCGGTGGCGGCTGGCTCTTCTCACGAATTTATGGCTTGTTTTATTGCTGATGCTCATAGATTTCCGTTTTCTTCCGTTTTAATTATTTGGAGGCCCCGGCGGCTTTTTTACCCGCCTTGCGCCGGACATTTTCGCCGACATAGCGGATGCCTTTGCCTTTATACGGTTCCGGCGGGCGCACCCGGCGAACCTGTGCGGCAATTTTCCCCACCGTTTCCTTGTCGCAACCCGAAACCGTGACAATGTTCTTTTCCACTTTGAACGCAATCCCCGCCGGCGCGGCAATCTTTACCGGATGAGTGAAACCGATACTTAAAACCAAATCCTTTCCCTCAGCCGCGGCCCGATAGCCGATCCCTTCAATTTGCAATTGTTTTTCAAAACCGGCGCAAACTCCTTGAACCATATTCGCCAAGTGCATCCTGACGGTGCCCCACATGGCACGGGCGGCCTTGCTTCCTTCGGCGGGCGAAACTTTCAACGCATTCTCTTCCCGGACAATCGTGACTTTGGATCCGAAACGGCGCGACAGTTCGCCTTTGGCGCCCTTGATCTTCACTTCTTCACCGCGGACATCCACCGTCACTCCCGCGGGAATATTTACCGGTTTTTTACCAATTCGACTCATAATTTCTTGAAATTTAAATTCGGATTACCATATTTGGCACAGCATTTCGCCGCCGATATTTTGCTTTTTGGCGTCATATTCAGTCATCAATCCTTTGGAAGTGGAAATGATGCCGATTCCCTTGCCCTGTTTGACTTTCTTGATATCGCTGGCGGGAACATAAATCCGCTGTCCCGGGCGGGAAACTTTCTCGCATCCGGTGATCGCGGGAACGCTGTCAACGTATTTCAAAGAAATCTCCAGGCAAGGACGCGCTTTGCCGTTTTTTTTCGCCTTGCGGTTTCTTTTCTCCACCGCCCCGACATAGCCCCGCCTTTCCAGAATCTTGGCAATGTTGTATTTTAACGCGGAATAGGGAACGGCAACCGCCGGTTTGCCGGCCGCTTGCGCGTTGCGAATCACGGTTAACATGTCTGCTACTTTATCCATGTTTCAAATTTAAAACTCAAATTTAATCTTATTTTCAACTTTTAATTTTATATCACCAACTGCTTTTGGCCACGCCCGGAATCAATCCCTGATTGGCCGCTTCGCGGAAGCATATCCGGCACAAGCCGAACTTTCTCATATAGCCGTGCTTTCTGCCGCAACGGAAACACCGCCGCACCACGCGCGATTTGAATTTCGGTGGCCGTTTGGATTTTGCAATTTGCGCTTTTGTCGCCATGTTTTGAATTTAAAATTAAAAAACGAAAAGTTAAAAAATCACCCAATCCCGGCAATCAATCTTTCTTGATGGGAAACCCCAATGACTTAAACATCGCCAGCGCTTCTTCCCGGTTGCGCGCCGTGGTGGTAACGGTAACCTCAAAACTGAAAATGAAATTTATTTTTTCGGGAGAAACTTCCGGGAAAGCGATGTGTTCTTTAATTCCGAAAGTCAAATTGCCGTCCCGATCCACATTCTTGGAAGGAATTCCCTGAAAATCGCGGGTGCGGGGCAAGGCGACGGTAATCGCTCTTTCCAAAAAGTCATACATCCGGCGGCGGCGCAAAGTGATCTTGGCGCCAACGCTCTGTCCTTCGCGGATCTTAAATCCCGCAATTGATTTGCGCGCCGCGCAAATCACCGCGCGCTGGCCGCAAATCTGCGTCAAATCACGGGCAACCGCTTCCTGAATCTTTTTCTGTTCATCCTTCGTCTTTCCCGAAACCATCCGGCCAAAACCGCAATTGACCGTGGCCTTTTCAAGGCGCGGCGCCTGATTTTCGTTGCGCCAGCCGAACTGCTTTACCAGCGCCGGCACCGTTTCCTTTTTATATTTTTCGTATAAACCCGCCATAATAAAAGATATATTTCCTCAACCGCCCGCTAAATTTCGGCCGAACATTTTTTGCAAATCCTGGTTTTATTTTTTTCTTTCGGATTGCGCCCTTCCGCCGCCTTATACGCCACCCGCGCCGGCTTGCCGCATTTGGGGCACAACAATTTCACGTTTGAAACGTCAATCGGCATCGGCAGGGAAACGATTTGGCCCTTTTCCCCCTGTTTTCTCGGGCGCCGGCTTTTTTTGGCGACGTTCACCCCCTCCACCACCAGCCGTCCCGCGGCCGGCAAAGACCGCAAAACCTTGCCGGTTTTCAAACGATCCTTGCCCGATATCACCAACACATTGTCGCCTTTGATAATCTTCATAAAAAATTCACTATTGACAATTGAACATTAAACCTTGACAAAACGCGGCCTCGGGCACCGTATCCTGTCAAAGTTCAATGTTCAAAGTTCAAGGTTTGCGCTTTATATCAGTTCTTCCGCCATCGCGGCGATTTTGTCATATCCCTTGGCTTTCAGCTCTTTAGCCACCGGGCCGAAAATGCGGCCGCCTTTCGGCTCTTTCCCCTTGCCTTCCAAGATCACGCACGCGTTATCGTCAAAACGAACATAAGTTCCGTCGTCGCGCCGATACTCTTTTTTCTGGCGAATCACCACCGCGCGGACCTTGTCGTGCTTCTTGACCGGCTTGCGCGGCTCGGCGGTCTTGACGGCGGCCATAATCACGTCTCCCACCGCCGCATACCGGCGCCTCGTACCGCCGGCAACATGGAAACACTGCACCATCTTGGCGCCGCTGTTGTCCGCCACTTTTAGCATTGTTCTCAATTGAATCATAATTTCGGAAATCGGCTTAAAATTGCCGCAACTTCATTTATATACTATAAATCGGAAAAAAAATCAATGCGAGGCTCCGGCCGTTTCTTCTTCCCGGACCGCGGCGATTTTTTTCGCCACTTTCCACTTCTTATCCGCAGACAGCGGGCGGCATTCTTCAATCAACACCAAATCCCCGACCTTGCATTCGTTTCTTTCGTCATGCGCCTTGTATTTTTTGCTTACGCGGTAGCGCTTGTGGTATTTTGGATGCTCTTTGAGGCTTTCGGTCATTACCACCACGGTTTTTTGCATTTTGTCGGAAACGACTTTTCCGGTTAATTGATGTTTCATATTTGCTTTTTCTCTTTTTTAACGGTTTCAATGCGCGCCACGTCCAGTTTGGCGGCGCGGTATTCTTTCAAATTTTTGGTCTTGCCGCCTTCCAAATCAAACTTGAGCCGGGCAATTTTCGCCCGTTTTTCTTCAAGCAATCCATCCAGTTCCGCAATATTTTTTTGACGCAATTCGGCGGCTTTCATTTTTTTGAAAATTTAAAATTATCTGACTACGCTTCCTTTCTGATGAATTTGGCCTTGATCGGCAATTTATCGCCGGCTTTTTCCAGCGCCTGACGCGCCATCTCTTCCTTAATGCCGTCAATTTCATACATAATCCTGCCGGGCTTGACCACAAAAGCATAATGGTCCACCGCGCCCTTGCCGCCTCCCAGCGGCACCTCTTCCCCCTTGCTGGTAACGGGCTTGTCCGGAAAAATTCTGATCCACAATTTGCCGCCTTTTTTCAAATATCTCAAAATTGCGCGCCGGCCCGCTTCAATCTGCCGCGAAGTAATCCATTTTTCTTCCATCGCCTTCAATCCGAAACTGCCATAGTTCAGCTCCGCGCCGCGCAACGCGACCCCCAACCCGCGGCGGCGGCCCTTTTGCCATTTCCGATGTTTAATTTTTTTGGGCATCAATAAAGACATGTTCCAAATTTAAAATTTAAAATTAAAAAATAAAAGTTTCGGAGTTGAAATTTTTTGCAAAAAATTTCAACGATATTAATTATTCCTTAATTTTGATTTTTGATTTTTCAATTTTGATTTTTTTGTTGTTTTTCTCCTTTGTAAACCCACACCTTGATCCCGATCACGCCGTAGGTGCAATGCGCTTCGGTGATGGCATAATCAATGTCGGCGCGGATGGTCTGGCGAGGCAGGCGCCCTTTAGCCAGCCAGGCGGTGCGCGCGATCTCCACGCCGTTTAGCCTGCCCGAGAGCTGGATCCTTACCCCCTCCACTTCCCGGGAAGTCATCGCCTTTTCAATCGCCTGTTTCGTCACTTTCAAATAGGGCATTCTTTTCTCAATCTGGGAAGCCACCGATTGCCCGATATAGGCCGCGGAAGCCCACGGGCTGGCAATCTCGCGGACTTCAACCTTCAGGTCGGCGCCGCCTTTTTTCTTGGCATTGCCGCCGAAGACCAGCTTCTGCAATTTTTGGCGCAATTCTTCAATCCCTTGGCCTTGCCGCCCAATGATCAACCCCGGACGGACGCAGGAAACCAGCACATTGATTCTGCCGGGGAATCTTTCAATCTCCACTTCCGAAATGCCGATGCCGGCCAGCCGGCGATGCAAAAACTCGCGAATCTTAAAATCCTCTTCCAGCAGTTTTGGAAATTTTTCGCCGTAATACCCCCGCGAATACCAATCGGAGGCGTCCTTTATTCTGAATGCTTTTGGGTGAACCTTGTGAGCCATAGTATAAATAATTTCCAAATCCAAATTTCAAATGTCAAACAAAATCCCAATGTCAAACGTCAAATTAAAACATAGCGTTTATTTTTGACATTTGACATTTGAACTTTGACATTTATTTGAAATTTGTCATTTGGATTTTGACATTTTCTCCTTCTTAATGCTTTCCGATTTCATATCTCTTCCCGCATTAGCCTCCTCCAATACCAGAGTGATGTGCGAAGTCCGCTTTTCAATGTGGTCGGCGCGTCCCCGGGAGCGCGGAAAAACTCTTTTTTGCATCGGACCGCCGTCAACCGTCAACTTGGCGATGTAAAGATTTTTCGGATCAAATTTATAGGTGTTTTTCGCCGCCGCCGCCGCAGACCGCAAAAGCTTCAAGAGCGGCAAACTGGCTTTCTTGGGCGTAAAACTCAAAATCGCTTCCGCTTCTTCAACGGTTTTATATCTCACCAGATCGGCCACCATGCGAGTTTTTCGCTCCGCGATCTTCAATTGTCTCAATTTGACGGTAATTGCCATGTTCCAAATTTAAAATTTAAAAATAAAAATCTTGGAGTTGAAATTTTTTGAAAAAAATTTTAACGATATATAAATTATTCTTTATTTTTGGCCTTTGGCTTATTTCTTCACTGCGGCCTGTTTGGTTTCAAGCTCTTTTTGTATCTTGCCGCCGTGGCGATGGAATTTTGTCGTCGGCGAAAATTCGCCCAGTTTGTGTCCCACCATATCTTCGTTGGGCTTGACCGTGATAAACTCTTTACCGTTGTGAACCGCGAAAACCACGCCAATCATTTCCGGGACGATGGTACTGCGGCGCGACCAGGTTTTAATGACGGCACCGCCGCCTTTTTTCACCTTTTCCATTAATTTTTCATCCACGAAAGGACCTTTTTTGATGCTTCTTGCCATAAGACTTCAAACTCTAAATTCTAATTTCTAAATCCTAAACAAATTCAAAATTCAAATGTTCAAAATTTCAAACGTCATATTTTTCGGTTTTGAATTTTGAGTTTTGGATTTTGGATTTGTTTGGGATTTAGTGCTTAGGATTTTGGATTTTATTTTGTGCGTCTTTTAATGATCAGCTTGCTCGTCCACTTGTTGCGATTGCGGGTTCTCACCCCCATCGCCGGCTTACCCCACGGGGTTTTGGCTCTTTTCATGCCAATACCGGTTCTGCCTTCGCCGCCGCCATGCGGATGATCGCAAGGATTCATCACCGAACCGCGCACCGTCGGCCGCCATCCTTTGCGGCGCTTGGCGCCGGCGCGGCCGTAATCCTCAAATCGGTGTTCCGGATGGGAAATTTTTCCGATGGTGGCAAAACATTCCGCCGGCACGCGCCGAATTTCCTTGGAAGGCATCTGCAACTGTGCGAACTTGCCCTCATGGGCCATCAATTTGGCCGATGATCCGGCGGATCTCGCCAGCTGGCCTCCCTTTCCCGGCCGCAATTCAATGTTGCAGACTTCGGTCCCCACGGGAATGTTTTTCAGCATTGACCGATTCCCGGTCTTTATTTCGGCGTTCTCTTCGCAAACAATCTTGTCGCCGGCCGAAGACTGGTCACAGGCCAGAAGGTAACGGCGGGCGCCGTCTTTATATTCCACCAGCGCCAAATAAGCGGTGCGGTTGGGATCATATTCCAGCGCGACAATACCGCCCTCAATCCCCAATTTTTCCTGCCCGAAATCAACCGTGCGATACATCCGCTTTACGCCGCCGCCGCGATGGCGGACGGTGATCCGACCTGAAAAATTTCTTCCGGCATTGCTCTTCAACGATTTCAGCAGATGCTTTTCCGGCCTTTTTTTGCTTAAAATGGATTTCATAGAAAAAATTATTGATAAAATTCAACGATTGCGGGACGCATTATTTGGTCGCCGCCGCCTCAATGGTTTGCCCTTTCTTGATTTTCACCGCCGCTTTGCGATAGCCGCTTTCAAAATAGATGCCGCGGCGATTGCGGCGATTGCGGCCGGGAATGTTGATCACATTCACGCTCACCACGTCCACGCCGTAATAATCTTCCACCGCGCGGGCAATCTCTTTTTTCCCGGCGGTTTTGGCCACTTTAAAAACATACCGCCCCCCCTCGGCCATGTTCGCCGCTTTCTCGGTGGCATGCATGCCCGCCAAAACTCCCATCGCGCGGCCAGCGTTTTTCGGCTGGCGGGATTCTTTTTTATCCGTTTTCGCCGCAACAGGTTTGGCACCCGGCTTTTTTTTGCCTTTTTGGGCCTCTTCTTTTTTAAAAATGTCGGTAATCGCCATATTACAATTTAAAAATGAAAAATGAAAAAGTAAAAATTATTTTTTGGCAACCCTGGCAGTCTTGCGAGCAACCGCGGGTTTCGCGCCCTTCGCCGTTTTTGCGATCGGCGCATCATCTTCGGCGGCACCAACAATCCCCTCCACCACCTTCACCGCCGCCACCGGCAGTAAAAGACATTTGGCATTCAATAAATCAAGGGTGTTCAATTTCGCCGCTTCAATCGTTTCGGCGCCGGAAATGTTCCTGCCCGATAAGATGGCGTTTTTTTCAAATCCGGGCAAGGCGACCAAAATCTTTCCATTCTTGAAATTCTCATTCACTTTCTTTATCGCTTCCAGCATCTGCGCCATAATTTTGGTCTTTGGCGCATCAAACTCAATTTTATCAACCAAGACCATCATCCCGTCAGCGGCTTTGGCCGACAGAACCATCGCCAGCGCTTTGCGGCGCATTTTTTTATTGATCTTGCCGCCGTAGACTTTGTCGTTTCTGGGACCGAAAACCACGCCGCCGTGCCGCCAAATCGGCGAACGGTTGGAGCCGTGCCGCGACCGGCCGGTACCTTTTTGGCGCCAGGGTTTTTTGCCGCCACCCGAAACTTCTCCCCGGTCTTTGGTATGGGCCGTTATCCGGCGGCGGTTGGCCGCCTGCGTTACCGCTACCTGATACACCAAGTCGGGATTCATTTTTACGCCAAACACGCCCTCGGGCAAATCCATTACCTTCGCTTTCTCTCCTTTTTGATTATAAACAATGGCTTCCATAAATAAAATTGGTTTTTGGTTTCTAATTTCCCCTGATTTCCAGCAAAGTCCCTTTATTTCCCGGAACCGCGCCTCTCAACGCCAGCAAATTGTTTTCCGCGTCGATTTTGACGATCTTTAAATTCCCGACGGTAATTCTTTCGGCGCCCATTCTGCCGGGCATCTTTCTGCCTTTGCGAATGGAAGCTTCGCCCATACCGACCGATCCCAGATTGCGCAATTCGTGCTTCGTGCCATGAGTGCAGGTTTGCTGGCCTTTGAATCCGTGCCGCTTCACCGCGCCCTGGAATCCCTTGCCTTTGGAGATTCCGGCAACCTTGACTTTGTCGCCTTCCTGAAAATTCGCCACGGAGATAACATCTCCCGCTTTCAATTCGGCAGTGCCGTCAATTTTGAATTCCCGCAAAAACCGGAACGGTTTTTTTTGGCGGCTCTTGGCGGCCTTGGCCGCGGCAATTTCTTCAATGCCAATCTGCGCCGCACGGTAACCGTCTCTTTCGGCGGTCTTCATCTGCGTCACCGTGCAAGGGCCGGCGCAAACCAAAGTCACCGGGATTTTCTTTCCGTCCGGAGCAAACATTTCCGTCATTCCGACTTTTTTCCCCAAAATGAATTTCATAATCTTTGTTGAAGGCAATAGAAAACCGGGCATAGCCCGGGTCTTCTCAATGGCTATATTCTTGTTCTGATAATGGCAAGCGATCCGCGCGGCGGCTACATTTTGATTTCAATGTCCACGCCCGCCGGCAAAGTCAAATTGCGCAAGGAATCAATGATTTTGGGCGTCGGATTCATAATGTCCAGCAGGCGCTTGTGCACCCGGATCTCAAACTGTTCCCGCGCGTCCTTGTGCACGAAAGTTGAACGGTTGACGGTGTATTTGTGAATCTCTATCGGCAAAGGAATCGGACCCAAAATCTCGGCGCCATAACGATTGATCGTTTCAATGATCTGTTTGGTGCAGTTATCAATGACCTTGTGATCATACGCCCGCAATTTGATTCTCAATTTCGGGCGGGCGGCCTCCTTTGTTTCTTTATTTTTCTTGATTGTCGCGGTTGCCATCTTGCTGATTTAATTCCTGTTCTCACCCGTTTTAACGGCGGCCCGGGAATTGCTTTAAAATTTTATTTGACGATTTTGGTTACCACTCCGGCACCCACGGTTTTGCCGCCTTCGCGAATGGCAAATTTGGACTTTTCTTCCAAAGCGATCGGATTGATCAATTTCACGTTGAAAGTAACGGTATCTCCGGGCATCACCATCTCCACTCCGGGATTCAGCGTCACCTCGCCGGTAACGTCGCAGGTCCGCACGTAAAATTGCGGCTTATATCCCGAGAAAAACGGCGTGTGGCGGCCCCCCTCTTCCTTGGTCAGAATATAAACTTCGGACGTAAATTCGGTATGAGGAGTTATTGACCCCGGTTTGGCCAGCACTTGGCCGCGCTCAATGTCTTCCTTTTTCGTGCCGCGCAACAAAATGCCGACGTTGTCTCCGGCGCGTCCTTCGTCAAGAATCTTCTGAAACATTTCAATCGATACCGCGGTGGTTTTGGCCGTTGGCCTGATCCCGACAATTTCCACTTCTTCGTTTGATTTTACAACGCCTCTTTCAATCCTGCCCGTCGCCACGGTGCCGCGGCCGGCAATGGAAAACACGTCTTCTATCGCCATCAAGAAGGGCTTTTCGGTGTCGCGCACCGGTTCGGGAATGTATTCGTCAACCTTGTCCATCAGTTCAATCACCGCTTTCACCGCTTCGTCATCGGCGGACTTGCCTTCCAGAGCCTTCAATGCCGACCCGCGCACGAACGGAATTTCGTCTCCGGGAAAATGATATTTCTTCAACAGCTCGCGCACTTCCGATTCCACCAAATCAATCATTTCCGGATCGTCCACCTGATCGCACTTGTTTAAAAACACCACCATCGCCGGCAAACCGACCTGGTGCGCCAGCAAAATATGCTCGCGGGTTTGCGGCATTGCGCCGTCCGCGGCCGAAACCACCAAAATGCCGCCGTCCATTTGCGCCGCACCGGTGATCATATTCTTAATATAGTCGGCATGGCCCGGGCAATCAATGTGGGCATAGTGCCGCTTTTCGGTTTCATATTCCAGATGAGCGATATTGATCGTCACGCCGCGCTGTTTTTCTTCCGGCGCCGCATCAATCTGGTCAATGGACTTCATCGTCACCTTGCTTCCCTTTAAGCCCAGAGAGTGCAAAATCGCCGCGCTCAAGGTGGTCTTGCCGTGGTCAACATGGCCGATGGTGCCGATGTTCAAATGGGACTTACCCCTTACAAATTTTTCTTTTTCCGCCATAGTTTTTTTGTTATGAATTTAACGAGACAAAATAATGACAATTATATATTACTCAAATTTCTTGAAAAGTCAAATGTTTCAAACCAAAAACTAAAAATTAAAAGCAAAAAACTGAATTTTTGATTATCGTTTTTAAATTTTTGATTTCAGTTTTTAACTATTTGCGCTTGCCGGAAACAATTTCTTGCGCCACGTTAACCGGCACTTCTTCGTAATGGTCAAACTCCATGGTGAATGTTCCGCGCCCCTGCGTAAGCGACCGCAAATTCGTGGCATAACCGAACATTTCCGCCAGCGGCACTTTCACGTCAATGACTTTTGATTCCATCTGATCCTGCGTTTCCTCAATCCGGCCGCGGCGCGAAGAAAGATCGCCGATAACGTCGCCGAAAAATTCCTGCGGAATCGTCACTTCCAGTTTCATAATCGGCTCCAGTAAAATCGGATTGGCTCTCCGGGCCGCCTCCTGCAAGGCCATGGAACCGGCAATCTTAAACGCCATTTCCGAAGAATCCACTTCGTGGAACGACCCGTCATACAGCGTCGCTTTCAAATCCACCATCGGATAACCGGCCACCACGCCCTTTTCCATCGCCTCTTCAATGCCTTTGCGCGTGGGATTGATATATTCCCGGGGAATTACGCCGCCCTTGATCTCATCAACGAATTCAAACCCCGCCCCGCGTTCCCGCGGTTCAAGCCGGATGTGGACATCGCCGTATTGGCCGCGCCCTCCCGACTGTTTGACAAATTTTCCTTGCGCCTCGGCGGCGGCTTTCACGGTTTCCTTGTAAGCCACCTGGGGCCGGCCGACATTCGCTTCCACTTTGAATTCCCGCTTCATCCGGTTCACCAAAATATCCAAATGCAATTCGCCCATACCGCCAATGATGACCTCGCCGGTCTCCTGGTCGGTCTTCACGCGAAAAGTCGGATCCTCGTCGGAAAGTTTTTTGAGCGCAAACCCCATCTTTTCCTGGTCGGCTTTCGTCTTGGGTTCAATCCGAATGTCAATCACCGGCTCCGGGAAAGATATTTTTTCCAGAATGACGGGATGGTTCTCGTCGCACAAAGTGTGGCCGGTGGAAGTGTTTTTCAGTCCCACGGTCGCGACAATATCGCCGGCGCGCACTTCGTCAATTTCTTTCCGATCGTTGGAATACATCCGCAGTAAGCGGCCGATGCGCTCTTTCTCTCCGGTGGCGGTGTTTAAGACATAAGACCCTTTTTGCAAAACGCCCGAATAAACCCGGAAAAAAGTCAATGTGCCGACATAGGGATCGGCGGCGATTTTGAACGCCAGCGCCGTGAACGGCTCGTTGTCGTCAGGCTTCCGAAAAACTTCCCCCTCGCCGCGCACTTCCATTCCTTTCACCGGCGGCAAATCAAGCGGGCTGGGCAAATAATAGCAAACCGCATCCAGCACCGGCTGGACGCCGGTGTTCTTCAGCGACGATCCGTAAAAAACCGGAATGATATTGCCCTTGATGGTGGCCGACCGTAAAACGCGACGCAAATCTTCCGGCGAAATCTCTTCGCCCCCCAAATATTTGTTCATCAGATCTTCGTCTTCGGAAACGATCTTTTCCACCAGCTTGGCGCGCCACTCCTTGGCCATTCCGGCCATATCGGCGGGAATTTCCTCTTCCACCACCTCTTGTCCGTTGTTTCCCCGGAACCGCAACGCTTTCATTTTGATTAGATCTACCACTCCGTTTAACTTATCCTCTTCGCCGATGGGAATATTGGCGGCAATCGCATTGGGATTCAGTTTTTTCCAAATTGACTGCAAACTGCGCTCAAAGCTGGCGCCGACGCGATCCATCTTATTGATAAAGCAAATCCGCGGCACCGAGTATTTATCGGCTTGGCGCCAAACGGTTTCCGATTGCGGCTGAACGCCGGCCACGCCGTCAAAAACCACCACCGCGCCGTCCAAAACGCGCAGTGCCCGCTGAACTTCGGCGGTAAAATCAATGTGTCCCGGGGTGTCAATGATATTAAACCGATGTTCGTCGGTTTTTTGTTTGCTCAGATATTCGCCCGGCGACCAAAAACAGGTCGTGGCCGCGGAGGTAATCGTGATGCCCCGCTCCCGCTCCTGCGCCATCCAGTCCATGATCGCCGCGCCTTCGTGCACCTCGCCGATCTTATGCGACAGCCCGGTGTAAAACAAAATCCGCTCGGAAGTGGTGGTTTTGCCGGCGTCAATGTGGGCGATTACGCCGAAATTGCGATATTTTTCAAGGGGAGCTTGGCGAGCCATATTTCAAATTTAAAGTTAAAAAATAAAAATCAAAAATTTCAACAATATGTGTCGGTTCCACGAAAAAAGCCGAAAAAATCACGCATCGGCTTTTTCGGGAATTCCTAGAATCTGAAGTGCGCAAACGCCCGGTTGGCCTCGGCCATGCGGTGCGTGTCCTCCTTTTTCTTGATGGCCGCCCCGGTATTGTTCGCCGCGCCGATCAATTCCTCGGCCAGTTTCACTTTCATCGGCTGGCCCTTTTTCTTGCGCGCCGTGCCCAAAAGCCAGCGGACCGCCAGCGCCGTGCCCCGATCCTTGGCCACCGGCTTGGGGACCTGATAGGTCGCGCCGCCAACGCGCTGGGACTTGACCTCCAGCAAGGGCCGCGCGTTTTCCATGGCCGACTCAAAAACTTCCAGCGGTTCTTTGCCGGTTTTTTCCTTGATGATCTCCAGCGCGCCGTAGACAATCTTCTTGGCGGTGTTCTTCTTGCCCCGCTTCATAATGTGATTGATGATCTGCGCGATCGCCACGCTGTTGTAGACCATGTCCGGAGCAATTTCTCTTTTGGTGATTTTTCCTCGAGGCATCTTAAAAATTTAAAATTAAAATTGAAAAATGAAAAATTTCGGAGCGGGAATTTTTTGCAAAAAACTCCCGTGATATTTTATTCCTTAATTTTGATTTTTGATTTTTTAATCTATTTTATTTATTTGGGTTTCTTGGCGCCGTATTTTGATCTTTCCTGCCTGCGTTTATCCACGCCCGCGCAATCCAGCTTGCCGCGCACCACATGATAGCGCACCCCCGGCAAATCTTTCACCCGGCCGCCGCGGATCAAGACGAGAGAGTGCTCCTGCAATTTGTGTCCTTCCCCGGGAATGTAGGCCGTCACTTCCATGCCATTGGTAAGCTTCACCCGCGCCACTTTGCGCAAGGCCGAATTCGGTTTCTTGGGGGTCGCCGTGAACACTTTGGTGCAAATGCCCCGCTTGAACGGCGAAACATAATCGCGCGGCCGGTTTTTCAGAGCGTTAAATCCGAAAGAAAGCGCCGGCGACTTGGTTTTGTGCGCGCGCTTGACGCGCTTGCTCTTAATAAGCTGGTGAATCGTTGCCATATTTCAAATTAAAAATGAAAATTGGAAAGGTAAAAACAAAAACCTTCTCGGAACTGTTTTTCAGTCCAAACAAAATATTATTATCACAAAAAAAAATAAAAGTCAAACAAGAGCATTTGAATTCTCTGGCGAAGGTCTAACCTTCGCGTAATCGCGAAGGTTAGACCTTTAAAATACAAACACAAAAACGCCCTGCCGACCCGGTAAGCAGCTACAGGCAAGCGATGCCAGCTCGCCGGCTTGCGACTGTTTGCTATTGCCGCGCTACATCAACGGAATGCCGGTGATCAGCTGGTATAAAAACGCGACGATCGGCCAGATGACGGGAACGAAGAACAGCAAAAAGACCAGCAAGAAAACAAACCCGTATTTTTGCAGAAAAAGTTTGAATTCGTTTTGCGACGCCGGCAAAAGCGCGAACAAAACGTGCGAGCCGTCCAGCGGCGGAACGGGAACCATATTGAAAACCGCCAGCACCAGATTGATGATCACCACCGACTGCGCCAAAGCATAAAAATTGGCGGCGGCCGCGCCGGAAACTTCCGGCCAGAACCGCAGAGCAAGGCCGAAAACCAGCGCCAAACCCAAATTCGCCGCCGCGCCGGCAATTGAAACTTTGGCATTCCCCCATCTTTTGTCGCGGAAATTCAGCGGATTGACCGGCACGGGTTTGGCCCATCCCAAAAGTATCGGCGCGTTGGCAACAATCAAAAATCCGGGCACCAGCACCGATCCGACCCAATCCAAGTGTTTGAGCGGATTGAGCGTCAGACGGCCCGCGTATTTGGCGGTAAAATCCCCCTGCGCCGCCGCGGCTGATCCGTGCGCCACTTCGTGTATCACCACCGAAAACACTAATGCGATAATTAAGAACGCGGTTGAAACCAATTCCATAGATTTAGACTTAAGATTTAGACTTAAAAATTAAAATCACAAACCGCCGCGCAAAGATTCGCACGACAAAGTCCCAATACCCGACAAACCGCAAAATGTCAAACCAAAACAAGCTTTCCGGAGAATTTTAACCGGCGTTTTCATTCTACCATTCCGTTGCGCCCTTGCCAATCGTTAAAAAATATCTTATGATTGGTTCGTTAATGAAATAATTATTCCTGCGATTCTGCGATCGGACGGTCGTATGATTGCGTGATTAAACTAATCTATGTCCAGAGTTTGCCAGCTTTGCGAAAAAAAAGGAATGATGGCGTGGAAAAGGGTGCGTCTGCGCGCCACCAAGTTCAATCCCACCGCCAAGCGGAAGCAGCAACCGAACTTGCAGTCGGCCACTTTGCCCGACGGCACTAAAATTGTCGCGTGCGCCAAATGCCTCAAAACCCTGCACAAAGCGAAATAAACCGCGCCGCGCCAAGGAGCAAGGTATTCTCTTCGCGATGCAAACCCGTGCAAAACGGGTTCGTTTGTCAGGAGCGCTTTCCGGAATAACTTCCATATACTACCCGCATAGTGCGGCGGTTATTTCAAAAAGCGCCCCAATTCCGGGGAATCGGATAGTGGTAGTCCGCACCCTTGGGGTGGGTGTAGCGGCAGTTCGATTCTGCCTTCCCCGACCATAAATATAGAGAATGAGTTGGATAGGTTGATGAAAATTAACACGCCGCCGGCGGCATCAAAAAAAATCCTTTACTGATAAGGATTTTTTTTTGATAACCCTGCAAGGAAAAAGTAATCCCGAAATGAAAGTGGGCGCCGAAGGTCTCCGCCACGGCGAAGAACCATATCCGGCTCCCCTGATGTATGTGTTGGAAAACTTTAGACCGCAGGGTTATCTTGATTATAACCAACCTCAAAACCTTGTCAATCCCACCTATCCCAAATTATTAAAACAAAATAAACCCTGATTTTCACCAAGTTAAAATCCGGTTTTTTCATAAATTCACGATTAAATTGCTTTGAATTGCGAAACAAGCATTTGGGGAAATTTACCCAGATGCGGCAGTAACCGCGCAAATTTTGAAATAAAAAATAAAGGTTGTTAATCTTTATTTACTTTTTGGATATTAATCCCTTTATGGCCCTGGTTGCTTTCCGCTTGATCGCTTTGCATTTGTCCCAGCACCACTCCGCTGTCATCAGCAAAAAGGCTGACAAAATAGCGAAGATTATTGTCCAAAACATTACGCCAATTGACATTGAGATGCTGTTTCGCCAAATCTTAACTTCGCTGGCGCTCACGCTTGCCGCCGATGCTCCCTCGTAATAATCGGGCGCGACTATCGTCTTGGCTGTAACATATTTTACAACTGCTGTCGGCTTCGAATACATGTTATAATTTTCCGCCAACAACCTCGGGTGAAGATATGTCGTCGTAACCGTCAAGCGACCTGACGCAGGGGAAATCGCAATGCCCTTAATTACAGTTCCATTGCCAACTTCTCTTATAAAAGTATTTAAGTTGGAACAAAGGATTGTATTATTGACATCCGTCTCATTGATTTTTATTTGAGTGCCTTTGTAATTTTCAAAGATCGTTATATCGGCAGCGGCAAGCGCCTTGTCCGCGCTTTGATCCAAAGGAATTGAATATGTTGCCGGAAAAGTTATCGCCCACCATATCGCCAAAATCAAAAAAATACAAATTGACAATATCCAAACCTTTTCTATCTTTCCCATTATAAACCGACCTCCATTCCAAAAAAATAATACATTATTTTTATAAATTGTCAATAGCGTAGCAACATAATCAAAAATCCCGCAAACGCGGGATTAAAATAAATTCAAATACAGTTTGGCAGGGTCTAACCCCCGCGATTACGCGGGGGTTAGACCCTTGGAATACAAAATTCAAATACCCAGGGTTTGCGCCAATTGCTTGATTAGCGACACCGCTACGGCCGGCGCTTGCAGGCTGTATGACGGCACGCCCTGATCGTCGTTGACCACCCACGGTTTTTCAATGATATTGATCTTTTTGGCCGCCGCGTCCCACTCATAGTCATAGGCCATCGTCAATTCATAATCGTCCACATAATTTTTGGCCGCGTCAACCGGCACGGAATTGCGCAAAAATATCTTGGGAAGTCCGTGCAATGTCATCGCTTTTTCCATCAATTTTTGATCAATTTCCAACCGCTCCCGGATCGGTTCAATGCCCAAATTATCCCCCTCTTTGCCCACCATCTTTTGCCGGTCGTTCCCCGAACAATCCGGATTGTCGCAAATCAGATAAAACTCTTCCAATTTCTCGTCATAGCCGACCCGCGCCGTCGGAAAAAGCTTGGTATTGCGCGAGGTGTTGCAGATCGGACATATCCGGCGGTATTTGATGCGCTCTTCAATCACGGCCGTGGGAACGTCAATGAACGCCATCACATCGGCATCATCGCGAAATCCGACCAGATCGCGGAAGAACAGCGAGTAGGACACCTGATCCATATCCCGCGGAAATCCGTCAATAAACAGCGTCTTGCGGGGCCGTTTGGCAATCTCGCGCTTCACCAGCGCCAAGATCAACTCGGTGGGCAAAAGCGTTTTGGTGTCGCGGCCCTCAATGGCGGCAATCAAATCGTCGGGCGACGTCCAGCCGCGGTAGTTTTTTTTCAAATAAAGTTCCAATTCCAGCTTTTTGGCCGGATCCTGGATGTTGCGCGACACCGCGCGGATCATATCACCCACGGAAAAATGCTCCAGCGATCCGGGACCCAGCAGTTCGGCCAGCATTTTGGAATAGGTTCCTTTGCCGGAGTTCTTCTTGCCCAAAAGATAAACAATGAAAGTGTTGTCCTTGGCGTAGCTCTTAAGTTTTTCAATCTCCGCCCCCGCTTTGGCAAGAAAGTAGTCCCGCCGCTCTTTGGCATCGGTAAGATTGAATTTTTGATCCTTGCCTTCAATTTTGGTTTTAAAAATTTCAAAATCCATAAATACAATTTTCAATTTCCAATTACCAATTTCCAATAAATTATCAATGATTCAATTTTCAAACAAAATGCGCATTCGCATTCGTTTGGTTTATTGTGGCATTAAAAATTCAATGAAAACTGAAAATTGATAATTGATAATTATTTTTGTGTGCGCACAAAAACGCGCTCCCCGTCCGTCCGGAAAACAATGTTTCCGTCATCGTCGGTGCGCAATGTTTTAATATCATATTTTTCCAACAAATCCAAGGTTTCCGAATGCGGATGTCCGTGGCGGTTATCCTTTCCGCACGAAATCACCGCGGCGGCAGTCGCCAATCCGGCCGTAAATTCCTCATTGGCCGAATACTTACTGCCGTGATGGGCGATTTTTAAAACATCGGCGCGCAAATCGGGATTGGCCCCGAAAAGCAGCGCTTCTTTTTTCGCGTCAATGTCGCCGGCAAAAAGAAACGCGCGATTTTTGTGAATGATCCTTGCCGCCACCGAAAGATTGTTGGAACTTTCTTTTGCGCCGGCAGATTCGCTTTCAGGCAACAGAATTTCCACAACGACGTCGCCGGCGTCAAGACTGAACCTATCCGGCGCCGAAACTTCAAAGATTCGGGCGCCCTCCCGGGCGATCATCGCTTCCCACTGCCGGCATTCGTCGGAGTCTTTGCCGATTCCCGACCAAACGATATTATCCACCCGGTAATTTTCAAGCACCGCCAACAACCCGGAAAGGTGGTCGCTGTCGGGATGCGACAAAATCATCCAGTCAATTTGCCGGTCGTAAAACGGCATTGCGCGCCCCAATTTTTCCAGCACCGAATTCCCGGGGCCGCCGTCAATAATGATTTGCGTCCCCCGCGCGGTTTGAACAAATGCCGCGTCGCCCTGCCCCACGTCAAAAAAACGGACTTCGGTAAATTTTTGCCGGCCGCTTTCGGCAAGCACCAGCCAAACGAAGAGGTTGGCGCAAATCAATCCCAAAGCCGCCCATTTGAACCATTCCTGCTTTTTTTCATTTTTTAGTTCCATCGCCGCATTTTTTCCGGTTTTCTCCTGTTGCCATTCTAACACAAAAGCGCCGGCTCCGGCCCGCGCTTTCCGTAAAAAGAAATCCGCAAAACTATTCCTCCTTGAAATCCTTGGGAAGGATTTTATACATTTTCGTGCCGCACACCGCGCATTCGCCGGTAGCCGCTTTGCGCACCATGCCGCCTTTGCCCTTCATTTCCACAATTCTGACGTCCTTCATCTCGCGATCCTTGGCTTTGCATTTGACGCAATATCCGGTCATTGCCATATTTTTATGTGGTTATAATTATTTTTTCGCCCGATTAAAACCGCTTCCTGTTTTCGCAAAATTTAAACGACCTTTATTTTCGCTTAAAACATTCGCTTAATACAGAGTAAATGAGCCAAAACAATAAGTCAAGCCGCGCGCGGTTATCGCATCGCCAATTCCAGCGCCGCACCGGCAAAACACAACAGCGCAAACGCCAGGGCAAATTTGGCAAAATTGATCTTCTCGGCGAATTTTGTCAGCAGATCAAGGGTCAAAACTCCGGCGGCAAAACTGGCCGCCAGCGCCGGCCAGACCGCCAGAGTGAATTGCTCCGTTTCAAACAGCGCCAGATACGCGGTGGAAGCCGCCACCGCCGGCACCGACATCAGATAGGATAAGCGCAAAACTTGCGCCGGCGGCAGATTTCCCAGCGACAAGCCGAATATCGTGGACCCGGAACGGGAAAATCCCGGCAATGCCGCCAATCCTTGCAGAACTCCGGCAATGCCGGCCAATTTATTTTCGCCCAATTTAAAATTGATCTTCTTCGCCTGAAAATACGCGGTGAAGAGCAGTCCGATGCCGGTGAGCGCCAACAACCCCGCACCCATTGCCGCCTGCGCCGCCGCGCGGCTGACCGCAAACCCCAACGGCAGTGAAATCACGGTTGCGATGGCCAAAAACCGGATCAGCGGCCGATCTTTTAACGTTAAAATCCGCATCCAATCGCGCCGATAATAGATCAACGCCGCCAGCAATGTCCCCGCGTGCAAAAACAGTGCCAGATCCACCGGATTTTGCGCCGCGCCCAGATATTTGGCCGCCAGCGCCACCACGCCCTCCGAAGAAATGGGAATCCATTCAAACACCCCCTGCAACAAACCAAGGATGAAGTAATTTGTAATCTCCATGATACGTGAACTTAGAAAATTGAAAAATCATTGTAAAATTTTTGAAAATTTTACAATAGCACTCGTTTATTTTAATATATAACCATCCTAATTAAAACCCTTTATGGCAATAAATACTGTTTATGTTATCGGACACAAGTCGCCCGACACCGACACGGTCTGCTCGGCAATCGCCTATGCCGAATATTTGAAGAAAAAACAAAAGATCGGTGCCGTTGCCGCGGTTTGCGGCGATCTGAATCCCGAAACCAAATTCGTTCTGGATTATTTTAAAATCAAGAAACCGACAAAACTCAATTCCGCCGCGGGCAAAACGCTCGTTCTGGTGGATCACAACGAAAGATCGCAAATGCCCGACGGCGCCGACTCCGCCAAAATCATTGAAGTCGTTGACCACCACAAAACTTGTTTTGAATATCCCGAACCCATAATTTTCCGCGCCGAACCGCTGGGAGCCACGGCAACGCTGGCCGCCAAAACAATGATCGCCGGCAAATTCAAAATTGCCAAACCCATGGCCGGCATTTTGCTGGCGGCAATTCTTTCCGACACGGTCGTGTTTCGTTCCCCCACCTGCACCGCCGAAGACATCAAGATCGCCAAACTGCTGGCAAAAACCGCCGGCGTCAAGGACATTAAAAAATTCGGCGTTGAGATCAAAAAACAAAAAGCGTCGCTGAAAAAAATGACCGCCGGCCAAATTATCAATTCCGATTACAAAACCTTTGAAGCGCAAGGCAAGAAATTCGGCGTCGGCCAAATTGAAGTCGTTGATCTATCGGAAGCCCGCGCCCGCCGGAATGAAATAAAAAGCGAAATGGAAAACATCCGCGCCAAGGAAGGATTGGAATTTGTCGTCCTGATGGCCACCGACATCATCAACTGCGGCTCGGAAATTTTCGTGGCGGGCGATTCGTCTTATATTCAAAAAGCGTTCGGCAAAATCCCCGCCAACGGCAATCTCTATGCCAAAGGAATGATGTCGCGCAAAAAAGACCTCCTCCCCCCTCTGTTAAAAACCCTGGAAAAATAAACGCCGGATAAGACCGTTAACAAACATTCCAACATTCTCAAGAATGTTGGAATGTTTGTTAACCGGGGTTGCGCAAAGTTTAATTATCAAACAACGTGAATTTACCGGAGGAGATTTGCGATTTTATGTCGTCGGAAGCCACGGATTTTGCGGACAGATTTTGCAAAATCAAGGTTTTTGCCGCTTCGTCGGGCGGGACAACCTGAAAGTTTTTCATTTGGGTGGGAATCATCTCATATTCAATCTTGTTTGACGCAAAAGTGATTTTCACGCCCAAACCGTGGCGCACTTCAAATGAAAATATCTGGTCAAACAAAAAGTTGCCCAGCGAATAAAAAATGGCCTTGTTTTTGTAGATTTCAACCGGCTGGATCACATGCGGATGGCTTCCCAAAACCGCATCCGCGCCCGCGTCAATGAATTCGCGGCCGGCCGCCTGCTGGCTTTTTGAAAAATCGTTTTGATATTCCGCGCCCCAGTGAGTGTAGACAATGATATAATCGGCGATCTCGCGCGCCTGTTTTATTTTCTCAATCGTGCCCGCCGTTGCCGGATCGGCCAGCGAATGATAACCGACAAACGCGATTTTTTGGCCGTTGGCTTCTTTTACCAGCGCCGGACTCTCATTGTAATAATCGCCGAAATGATCAATTGAATTTTGCTCCAGGCAGGCCCGCGATTGCGCAAAACCGTCCCGGCCGAAATCCTGCACATGATTGTTGGCCAGATTCACGAGATTGAAACCGGTTTGCTTGAGCATCGCCGCCAATTCGGGAGTAAAAGTAAAACTCGTGTTGTCGGGATCAAGCGGCCGCGGCGCAAAATCCGTGAACGATCCTTCCAAATTCGCCATCACAATATCGTTGCCCGCAAAAATTTCTTTGATGTTTTCAAACGGATATTCCGGCGAATTGCGATCAATATAAAGCTTGATGTAGCGATCCAGCAACAAATCCCCGAACGCCAAAATTTCCACCGGCGCTTCCGCCGTTTTTCCCGCCCCCGCGGGTTGATTTTCCGCCGCCCCCGCTTCCCCCGCAACCGCCGATGCCCCGTCCGGCGCCGTTTCCATCGTTGGCGCGCCGGTATTTTTAATATTTCCGTCTCTGGCCGCCAACCACAAAACCGCCGCCAGCGCCAAACAAATCATTGCAGTAATTATAATTTTTGAATTTTGCATTTCCAAATTTTGCATTTCCGTTTTTAATTTTTAGCTTTTAATTTTAAATTAAATTTAACCCCGCCGCCCCCGTTTTGCAACCCCAGCCTCCAGGGGTTCAACCCCGGTAAATTTAACAGGGGTTCAACCCCTGATAACTTCTGCGCTACCCCTTCAAATAAAAAAGAGCCCGGAGAGGACTCTCTACGCCTCGGCTTTTCCAGCCTCGGCGTTGTCACAACTTGTCGTCCTTATCTTTTCCAGTAACATCTCCACAATAATTATTTCCAAAGCGAAAAGATTGCTACGGGGACCATGAATGGGATTGGACAATATCGTATCAATGTAAATATGTTTTAGTCCTATCAAGAGAATGTCCGGCCCTCATACCGTCCAGAAGCCATCTGGACGCTTTGATAATCATCGGGATATCATAATTATCCTGCAACTTTGTATGAGATATCTTTGATGTTGCCGGCAACCCCTGCCTGCTCCAGCAAGCTGCTCATCGAGCTATGGACATCCCTTGCGCTAAAAACGCTAAAGCTTTCCCCTTTAATCTGCGCCTCTTGCTCCCTGATTGTCTCTTCTACTTTTATCCTTATCTCTGAAGGAAGACAATCCTTTAACTCGACTGGCCTTACCTTCGCTGGAGTAATGACCCTTACCCTGGGAGATGTTCTGGTGATTTCGCTGCCTCTAAGGTCTGTCCTCTTATTAAAAATTCTTTCAGTCTCTGCTCTTGACATAGTGCCCCCAAATTCCATTGCCGCGTATAAAACGCGGAGGGCAAACTCAAAAGCTCCGCGGCACGGAGCTTTATGACAAAATATTTGTTCGGATTCTGCGAAGGTCTAACCTTCGCGGAATGCTATGATTGCGCGGGAATTTTTACCTCCCACAGGCCGTGAATGTTGCAATAGGCGCGCGCACCGACAGCACTCATCCGGGTGTAGAAATCCGCCTCTGGCAAATCGCCGGGTTTCAAAAACTTTTTGCCGGATTTGCCGTCGGCGGTGATGATTTCTATCCATTCAATGTGATGCTCTTCGGTCATCGGATGCGCCTGTTCCCCCACTTTGATTTTCACTCCGTCCTTGCCGCGGCAAACATTTGCCGCCAGCTCTTCAATCACGGGCAAATGCTTCTCATTGCCTTCCTCGGCGGCCTTGGGCGCCATCAGCGCCATCGGCTGGCCGCAACAAACCAACTCCCCCGCGCCGGTATGCAGGACCTCCACCACATTGCCGCACACCAAGCATTTGTATATTTGCTTTGACTCCGTCATATTTTTGTTTTTATTTTTTTTATTTAACGCTCCCCATACCTCCAATCTACCTCATTTCCCCGCTTTTTGAAACCTTTCGCTAAAAAAGCATTTTATGGCTTTCTGTCAACTCCATCCAAATGATATTCCAAAGAATAAAAAATATTCCAAATGGAATATTTTTTTGTTTTTAGCCGGGTGGACTAAAGAGGAGGTTTTGGTCAAAGCCCGATTTCCGGCGCAATCTTTTGCATTGAAATCAAACAAATTTCAATGAATTTTTCCAAAGGGATGTTTAGACCTTCGGGATTGGCGCATTGCGCCACTTCGTCGCGGCGGGTGCCCGCGGCAAACTTCGGTTCTTTCAAGAATCTTTTTACCACCGACGATAATTTCACCTCCGCCATCTTCTTTGACGGCATAATCAGCGCCACGCAATTGATCAAACCGGTCAAGCTGTCGGCGCAAAACAGCGCCCATTCCGCCTTGTTCCGGGGACTGATCCCGGTGCGCTCCGGCGCGTGCGCCTTGATAATCCGGTCAACCGCATCGGAAATTTCCAAACCATATTTTGCCAGCACCTCCCGGGTTTTGGCCGGATGGGTTTCTTCATATCCTTTGCAATAATCAATATCATGAATCAATCCGGCCAAAAGCCAATCCTCCCGCCCCGGCTCCTCGCTTCCCAACTGCCCTTGCTCTTGCAAATAATCGTAGATGCCTCCCATGCAAGCCTCCAACTCCAACGAATGCAAAAATGTATATTTATTCTCCCCCACCTGCTCTTTCACCGCCTCCAAATATTTTTTCCGTTCGTAGCTCATAGTTTTAATTTTATTTTTGGGTTCCAAAGAATAACCGCTCGGCCAATTTAATAACTTACTAGGAAAGTCGTTAATCCCAACTTTAAATTCCAGTTTTCCATCAGATCCGTTTACTGAGTACATTTCTCTTTTGCTTCTAGTCACACTAATCCATTCTACTTCTTCGTGATTTTCGTCTAAAATTTGTTTTAATTCTTGAAAACTTAGCGCAACAATTCCATCATCATTACATACCAACAATAAAAACACTTCGCCTATTTTATCCTTCATATCTGAAATTTCTTCCTGATGTCTTTTTTGGAAAGAAAATCTCCACGGCGATAAGCGTTTAGTAGAATATTTAATATAAACTCCCAATTTGTCGTTAATGACATAGGAAGCATTGTCTTCCGAAGGATACGGTTTAACAGTGATTTGCTTTTGAGTAGCGTGCAAAATCCTTGCAAAAACTATACCGTGAAAAAACTCAAATTCTTTAATCATTGCCTTTCTTTTTGAGATTTTTTAAAAACCTTATGCTACCTTCGTACTTATAAAATATACGCGCTCTATTTTGGGCATTATAAAGAATTTTAATATGGTGTATTGTATTCGGGTATTTATCTTTTTCCAATTCACGATTTCCAATAAAGCCACGGGCACGCTCTATCTTTTCTTGGTTCGCGTCCTTATACCCAGCAATTGATCCCGATGGGTGTATTATCATAGAGTCATCTCCTGTAGGACTAAAATGTTTTATATAATCTATAAGAAAATTAGGTACTTTTTCTGTTCCTAATTTTTCGGAAAGTTTAATCAACTTCTCGAAATTTCTAATATTTTTATCGGCTACGATACCTTCAATACCATTGTCATAATCAAAAATATCAAAACTCATTTCGCCACTATCGAAAGATACAGTCGTTTTGTCTATACTTCCGGTAGCAACAGCAGAAACTCGCTTATCCTCAAGCCAAACAGGAGAACCATTGCCCGTCCTTATGGATTCAAGAGATAAACGATGGAAGACAAAACATTTATGCCAGTCAATATAAAGCTTCTCTGGGATATGAAGCTCGAAAAATGGTAAATAACTGCCCCTCGATCCAAACATTCTGGCTCTCTGGATATAAGTATCCTGTTGTATCTTATGCTTTACATCGCGAGTAAAAAACATCGTAAGAAGATTATCAAATGTAACTCCACGCGACACGATATTCCCTCCGATAGCAACTGTAAATAAGGTTGAAGGATTTGTTGCGCTAGTATAATCGACAACATTCTTATCTGTATCGCTATTCATTACCACTATTGTATGTCTATTCCTATTATCAACAATATAATTGGTAATTTCATCTTCTTCCCCTGAATATTTTTCTTTTGCTATCTCCCATATTCGTTTATAATATTTCTCAAATTTTTCATCACCATCATTATTCAATGTGCTAAAAGTTTTTACGACTTCCTTATAATCATTACTGTGGTCTGCTCTTTTCCCGCTCGTATGAATCAACGCGCAATAATTTTTTTCGCCTTCTTTGTTAATCTTCAAATTTATATGAGCAACATTTACCAAAAATCTAAATAACGCCTCCCTCAAATACTTGGGCGCGTCCTCTAAATCGGGCAACAATTCTAGATCAAAATCAATAGTTCCATTGTCTAAAGATGTCGGGAAAAAAGTATCTTGGCCTTTATAAAGTGGATGCGAAGGAAAATCTACCCATTTCTCATTCTCATTTCTGAATGTATTATTCAAGTCCAAGCGTGCAGGCGTTGCCGTTACCCCAATATAAACTCCATTCTTGCTCAAAAGTTTTTCTATCAGCTCATTTATTGTTGTTTTTTCTCCTTTATTAATTTTTGAATTGGGAGTTGCATAATCCGCCTCGTCATCAATTATTATCTTGCCATCTATAGCATTAATCTTCTGGATTAATTTCTGCAAATCTTTTGAATTCTTTTTACAAAAAATTACCCATTCGCTATTTCCAATTGTTACCACGGGATCTAAGATCTCGCTATAATTTTTAGGTGCTGGGTCTATCCCCGATCTTCGGAATCTCTCCAGATTCTGGCTTAAAAGCTGAACACTGTCATTAAGCAAAATGACAACGATTTTAAAGCCCTCATCCAAAAGACGGGAAGTAAGGGTTATCATCATTTCTGTTTTACCACTTTGTGGTTCGCCATAAATTACAAAAGATCGACATTTGTCTTTAATGTTTTGAACGGCTCCTTCAACAGCCTTTTCTATATTTTGAGTATATCCATTTTTTGCGGTTATTCTCTCAAGCTGACGACGATAACGAACATTAGTTTCGGATCGTTTTTTAAAATTATTTATATCAAACATATTTTATTTCTCCATTATGATTATATACTCAAATTCGTAAACTCTTTTCTTCGCAGGGTTATCCAATCCTGTAAATTTACCAGTATTTTGATCTCTCCAAGGCGTAATCATTTTATTAGACACCTCTCTTTTGATAAATTTTACTTTCCTGAAGCCTATATTGGACATTTGCTCTACCGCAGTTTCAGCGTTTAATATCTCGACCCCGCGCAAGCTTGTATCGCCGATTATAATACAAGCTTTCTTCCCCTCTTTCAACACTCTGTACATCTCTGAAAAAATCTTTTTCATATCTGAAAAATAGTTAGTAACATCCATTGCAAGTCTTTTCTCTTCTTTCTCAAGATCTAGTATGATATTTTCAGCAATAGTACTATCGAAAAGATTTTTCTTTACGCCCTTATAGCTAGTCCCTACAAATTGTTTTCTAAAATTATTAAATTCATTGCTATATTTATGCCATTTTTTGAAATGACCAGGATCATCGCCAAACCATAGAAGCGACAATTGATGAAGATCGGCATACTCATAAGAAGTCACATAGGGCGGGGAAGTTATGATTAAATCTATGGAATTATCTTCAAGCGGAAAAGAGCGAGTAGAATCCCTGCGATACATCAATGCTTGCACATCCAAGCTTTTATTTTCATTCAATGCAGAATAAAATTCGCTATTTTTCTTAACCATCATATTGAGATGGCGCAAGAAAGAATTCTTTGGAACGGGAATTTCCTTAACTTTATCAATAGTCGGTTTAATACTCTTCATTAGCCAACGAGAACAATTCTTTAAGTTATGAGAAAACGCACAAAGAAAAAATTTTCTAATCTCGTAATTCTTTATTTTTTTAATATTAAAGTATATGTCATCTAGTTCTTTAATGGTTTTTTCGTCAAACCAATATGATATTCTTTGATGATGTTCTATTTTTTTTGATAGATTCTCGTAATTATTAAGAAAATCCACCTTATATTTCTCTACCAATTTAGGATTTATCGGCGTTACCTTAACTTGAGTGATAAGCTTTGCGATTGGATTTATATCCAAGCCTACGCTTTTTCTGCCTAACAATTTTGCCTCCACTAAGGTTGTCCCACAACCGCCGAAAGGATCAAAGATAATCTCATCGCCGTTAGGAGCATAATTTTTGATGAGCTGTCTTACTATTTGAGGAATGAATTTTGCAGGATAACGATGATAGCCGTGTGTATAAGCATACATTTGCTTCCTATCAGCAAGCTTAAAGGACCACCTATCATCTGGCTTCAAATTAATAAAGGTATTACGAATTTTAGGGGCAGTTAATGACATTTTATAATCATTATAACTATTAAAATCTTGATTTTCAATGACTACCTATGCATTTTAATCCTCTCCCCCTCCCCCATCTTTTCGGCTAAAATGCGTTCTGCCTTGTCCCGATCCCCAAGCCGGCTGTCGGTCTGCGAGCGAGGCTCTGGGTTGGTACTCCAAAACAGGGCGAAGTGAGCTTAGTCGGGGGCAAAAAGTTGCGCCTTTTACTCAAAAAAGATACAACAAAAATATCAGACAGAAATCGGGGCAGTTTGACCGCTTTTAGCTGTTCTCTTCAAGAAAGAAAGTCCGAACTTTTTCATAGAAGTCGCTCCAACAAAAAATGCCCCTTGTCGGGACATTTTTAATGGAGCGGGTGAAGGGAGTCGGACCCTCGTTTCAACCTTGGGAAGGTTGCATAATAGCCGTTATACGACACCCGCAGGCCGCCTTCGGCGGCAATATTCGAATATCCAAAACCCGAATGCTCGGAATAAATACAGAAACTCAAAATTTGGCATTGCGAATTATTGCGCCAAATATGTTGGTCAATTCCTTCGCTTCGTTTGTTAAATAATCTTTTTCGGCACCTTGCATTTCAAGCAAGCGCAACCAATAATTTGATTCTTTGGCCTCTTTTCGACAAATCTTAATTCTCATAAAAAAATCCTTTCTGCTGAAGCTTTCGTTTGCCTCAATATAATTGGCGCCCACCGAACCCGACGATCTTATCAATTGTTTTCCGTCTTCAATGTTTGCGGCTGTTTTCGCCAATTGCTTAACCAACAACCTAACTCTGCGGGCGAATTCAAAAGTTCTGTCCTCCAAATCATAGTCGTATTGCTTTGAATTTGTTTGGCTCATTTAACATTCAAAAATTTGAAAATTGTTTCGGATATTCGGATTTCGAATATTTATTTGATGTTTTTGATTTTTTTCCAGAGGTCGGCCCAAAAGCTGTCGGCGG
>DAOSDI010000009.1:0-38979 GCA_035362275.1 Candidatus Pacearchaeota archaeon
ATGATGGCGATCACCACCAGCAATTCAATGAGCGTGAAACCTTGTCTTTTGGATTTCATTTTTCTTTTTGATTTATCAGATCCGTTGCGCGAATATCTTCGCAATGAATCTGTTGTTAATTTAATCTGAATTATGAAACGCTCCGTGTTTTGCGGCCCGTTTCCGGCGACGTCAAAATCTCGCCAGAGCCGGACCCCTCCGACAGCATTTGGATTCAAGCGTTTTTTAATTCAAATAATTTATGCTTTGTTTGTTTTGTTTATTTTGACCTTTTTTTAATGTCTTCGACCTTTGATTTTCATCTTAATGATTAATTATACCGCCGGCGGCAAAAAAAATGCAACTATCAAAATTCTCTCCGTTAAACCGCGTTCATGGAATTGTAAAGCGGGATCATCACCGATCCGACCACGCCGCCGACCAGCAGGCCCAAAACGATGATCAGCGCCGGTTCAATCAACACCAGCATTGAATCAATCGCCCGATCGGCCTCTTTTTCATAGAAGTTAACCATCACCAGCAAGCTCTTGTCCATTGACCCGGTCTGCTCGCCCACCATAATCATCTGCGAAAACATTGACGGAAACAAATCCGGATAATTGAAAAGCACCGAAGACACCGTTTCTCCTTTGCGCACGCCCTCGGCGGTTTTGCGGATCGCGTCGCGGTAGAGATCGTTGCCCACGATATCGCGCGTAATCTCCAGCGCGCGGGTGATGGGAATGCCGCCCGAGATCAACACCGACAGATTGTCGGCAAAGCGGCTTATGTAAAGCATTTTCAAAAGATTTTTGAAAACCGGCAGACGCAAAGACAGATTGTCAAAAAACCGTTTCCCCGATTTGGTGCGCGAAATTCTAAACACCGCCACGATAATCGCGATAAAGCACAGTAGCACGATAATGCCGCCGATGCCGCGGATAAAATCGGTGGTGGCGATCACCGCTTTGGTGATTGCCGGCAATTCCGTTTCCGATTCTTGCAACATCGCCGTCAGATTCGGCATCACAAAATAACTCAACAAAAACAACACCCCAAACATTACCGCGATGATCACCGCCGGATAAACCATGGCCGCCTTCACCTTTCCGGCAAGATAATATTGCTTTTCCAAATAATCGGCCAGATAGTTGAATTGCTCGGAAAGATTTCCCGAAACTTCCCCGGCCTTCACCATTGAAACGAAAAATGACGAGAAAACATCGGGGTATTTTGCCAGCGCGTCCGATAGCGGCGATCCGGCCTCCACGGTTTGGGCGATCTTCAGGATTTTTTCGCGAAAATTTTGATTTGAAAGCTGGCCGCCGACGGTGCGCAAAGACTCCACCAACGACACGTTGGCGGCAAACATCACCGCCAGCTGGCGCGAAAACACCGCCACATCCTTGCCCGACACTCCCTCAAAAAAACGGATATTGCCAAAAGCGCCCCGGTCTTCTTTTCTCAGAAAGGTGATAAAAAGTCCCTGCTGGCGCAAAACTTCCGCCGCCGCCTGGACCGATCCGGCATCAATGCTGCCGGTTTTGACTTCGCCGCTTTTGGTTCTGGCTTGATAAACAAACTTCATAGAAAAATCAAAAGGTGAAAATCAAAATCCGCGCCCGAGGCGCACCCGCCTTTGGCGGGAAAATTAAGGAATTTTTATATAATGTTGAAATTTTTTCCGGAAAAAATTTCAACTCCAAAATTTTTCATTTTGATTTTTAAATTTTTAATTTGATTTAGATGAGGGCTTCCAACTCCTGCGGATTCAACGAATAGGAAAGTGCTTTCTGCAGATCAATTTCGCCGGCCTTCACCAAATTGGCCAGCGATTTGTTCAAGGAGATCATTCCGTCCTTGAAGGAAGTGTCAATTACCAGGGGAATTTCGTGAATTTTGTTCTCGCGGATCAAATTGCCGACCGCAAAGTTGTTGAAAAGCACTTCGCAGGCAGGAATCATTTTCCCCTTGTTTGATAAGATCAAGCGCTGGGAAACGATGCCCAGCAGAGACGCGGATAACTGGGCACGGACCTGTGATTGCTGTTCGGCGGGAAAGGAATCAACGATGCGGTGGATACTCTGCGGCGCGGAATTGGTGTGCAAAGTGGCAAAGACCAAATGGCCGGTTTCCGCCGCGGTGAGTGCGGTGCTGATGGTTTCGGCATCGCGCATTTCCCCGATCATAATCACGTCCGGATCTTGGCGGAAAACCGACCGCAATGCCATGGAAAAAGAGTAGGTATCGGAATTCAATTCCCGTTGCTCAACCACCGAACAATCCGGCGTGAACAAATATTCAATCGGATCTTCAATGGTGATAATGTGATCGCAACGCGTGTGGTTGATCGTGTCAACCAGCGCAGCCAGCGTGGTTGATTTTCCGTGCGATGTGGGCCCGGTAATCAAAACAAACCCCTGCTCGGAATCAATCATTTTTTGCATTATTGGCGGCAGGTTAAGCTCGCTGATCGTTCTGATTTTGGTGGAAATCAGCCGCAAAGCGCAGGAAACGCATCCCCGCTGGAAAAAAACGTTGGTCCGAAATCTTTCCTTGCCTTCAAACGCGTAAGAAAAGTCAATTTCTTTGAATTTTAAAAACTGGTTTTGCTGTTCGGGAGTCATCAGGGCGAACGCCAGCCCCTGACTGTCCCGCGCCGAAAGCGGCGCTTCTTTGGGAATCGCCCACAATTCACCGTTAATGCGGATGATTGGCGGATAACCGGCCGCCAGATGGAGATCGGAAGCGTTCTTTTCCACGGTGATCGCCAAATATTTTTTCAAGGATTCGGAATAATCCATATTTCAAATTAAAAATTGAAATTGAAAAATTTAAAAAACGGTTTAAAACGCGCGGGCGCCGCATTTTGCAATTTTCAACTTTGAATTTTTAGTTTATTTTAATTAAACTCACCGCTTTCGCCATTATGATTTATCGCAAGTTTTCCCGTTTTCGCCTAACGCTTCGGAGTTCCCAGCGCCCTGTTGATCTCTTCGGCCACCTCGCTGGGGGTGAAGTGCGCCTTGATCATAAATCCGTCGGCGCCCAGATCAAGGCCTTTTTTAATCTCTTCTTTCTGACCCAGATTAGAGAGAATGATGATCTTCAAGCGATTGATGTATGAATCCGGTTTCTGGCGGCGCATTTTGCCGACGCGCGCCAGTATTTCCCATCCGTCCAATTGGGGCAAAACAATATCCAGCACCATCAAATCATACTCTCCGCTCGACAGCTTTTCCATGCATTCTTCGCCGGTCATCGCCAGATCAACGGCAAAGCCCGCCTGTTTCAGTTTCGTGTGATAAATGTCGGACAGGAACGGATCGTCTTCCACCACCAAAATTTTTCTCCCGGCGCCGACGGCGCCTTTCTCAATTGTTGCCATAATCAGTGATATTATTAGATCATTATAACCTATTTTTTTTGTCAAGCAAAGGCGGTCGCAACCGCTCACCAAGGAATAGTTACAGAGGATGTTAAGTCCCACATTTTTGGGGTCTATCCCCTTCGTAATCGGAGGGGTTAGACCCCTTCAATTTTGCGCTTACAATTCCTTGTCAGGGTCTAACCCTCGCATTAGCGAGGGATAGACCCTTACGGGTTCTTGCCGCTCACCGCCGCGGAAATATCCTCTTCGGTGGCTTTCAAAACTTCTTCCAGCGTAGTCATTCCTTTCAATGCCTTTAAAACCCCGTCTTGGCGCATCGTGATCAGCCCTTGCCGCCGCGCCTCTGCGCCCAAGGCGGAGTCGGAAAGATTTTTCAAAACAATCTCTCCCAGTTCCGCCGTCATTTCCAGCGTTTCAAAAATCCCCACCCGGCCGGAGAATCCCTGCCGTTTGCACTTTGAACAGCCGACCGGCTCCCAGATCATTATCGGATCCGGCAACACCATTCCTTCCCGCGAACTTTCGGGAATTGAATTGAATTCAAAAATTATCTTTTCCTTCAAATATCCCTGGGCGGGAATTTGCCGGCGACAATCGGGGCAAAGGCGGCGCACTAAGCGTTGTGCCAGCGCCAGAATGAGCGTTGACGGAATCAAATAGGGCTGGATTTTCAAATCCACCAAACGCGGCACGACGCCCAAAGAATCGTTGGTATGCAAAGTGGACAGCACCAAGTGGCCGGTGAGCGCCGAATGAATGGTCAACAGCGCGGTTTCTTCGTCGCGCACCTCGCCCACCATAATCACATCCGGATCCTGGCGCAAAATACTGCGCAACCCCGAAGCAAAATCAAAACCGATTTCCGGCCGCACCTGAGACTGATTGACGCCCTCGCAAAAATACTCCACCGGATCTTCCAGGCTGATGATATTGATCTTTTCATTGTTAATCTCCTGCAATACCGCGTAAAGAGTGGTGCTTTTACCGGATCCGGTCGGCCCGGTCACCAGAATCAGTCCGAAGGGCTCGTCAACCGCCTTTTTCATCAACTGCAGATTGCGCCCGTCCAGCCCCAAATCTTCAAAAGTTTTGCGCCCCGCATCCGGGTCCAAAATTCTCATCACCACTTTTTCGCCGAGCGCCGTGGGCAGGGTGGAAACGCGGAAATCATAAGTTTTGCTGGCAATCTTCATTGAAAAACGCCCGTCCTGCGGCACGCGATTCTCGTCAATCTTCATATTTGACATTATTTTGATGCGCGCCAGCACCGCATTGGCAATGTTGAGCGGCAGGAAAATTGACGAAAACAGATCGCCCATCACGCGAAAGCGGACTCTCAATTTCGCCCGGCTGGGTTCAATGTGAATGTCGGAAGCGTTGCCGTCAATCGCGTTGCGCAAGATCACGTTGACGATTTTGGCGATCGGCGCGCTCTCCACGCCGGAGATCGTTTCCTCCTGCTGTTTCTGGCGCGAAACTTTGTTTTGCGATTCTTCCTCCTGAAATTCCTCCAGCGCCCGCCCCACTTCTTTTTTCAGATCGCGATATTTGGCCAAAACACCGCCAAAAATCGTTGGCGTGATTAAAAACACCTGGTAGATAAAATTGTTTTTCCGGGCCAGAAACTTAAGCGCCTCCTGCGCTTTCAAATCTTCGGGACAAACCATCCCCACCATAAATTCACTCTTTTTTTTTCCCAACGGAATCATTCGGTAGAATTTGGCGGTTTCCTCGGGGATCGTTTCCAAAATCTCCAGAGAAAGGTCCTCGGGAGGATCAAGAATCAACGAAATGCCCAGCCATCGGCTTTTCAGTTCAAAAAGTTTCTTCTCCTCAACAAAACCCTGCGCGATGATTACTTCTTCCTCGGTCTTTCCCGAATCCTTCGCCAACTCGGCCTCCACTTTGGCGGCCTGCTCGGCGGTGATGGCACCGGCATCAATAAGTTTTTGTGTTAAAAGCGACATTGGAAATTTCAAGCATCTTTAGAAAATACAAAACAACGCGCTACTAAGGGCCCGCCGCCGGAAGCAACGGGGCGGCCGGACCGGCACGCCTGCCCTTTCAACGCTAATCCTTGCCGCCGGCGCCGTCGGCCGTGGTTGTTGAAGACTCAACAAAAGGATTTTCCCGCGTGATTTCCTCTTCCGGCGGCAAAACACGGGGAAACATTTCCAGATCCTCCAGTCGCGGATCTTGCAACGCTTCAATATTGAGCGCGGGCGCAGGCGCGGGCAAAGCGGGAGGAGCGGTGAAACTTTGCTTAACAAACCGCCAGCCGAAAAAGACGATCGCGGCGAATATCAAAAACAAAGCGAGCAGAACCACGATCTTTTTTCCCAAATTGCTTTTTTCCTGAAAAGTTATTGCCATATTAAAAAATTATTGATCATTAAAATCGTCGGGTAATTATCGCCGCGGCGCTTCCAAAGACCGCCGGTTAACATTTGCCCAACCGGCCTAATAATAATTCGTTGATAATTTAACGTCGTAGTCAAGAATCTTTTCTCCCGCCGGCGGCAATGGCACGGATTCTTCTTCCGGTGATTCGCCCCCGCTTTTAATTTCCGATTTTGAAGCGACGCCCAGCGACTCAACAGTGATCAAACGGCTGGAATTTTCAATGATCGCCAAAAAACTTTTGAAGTTGCCGTAACTGCCGCTCAATTTGAGCGAAATGGTATAGTTTTTTAAAGAGGCTTCCGGCGACGTCGGATCAGCGGCAGTATCGACACCGGCACCGGCACCGGAATATTCAATACCCTTCACCGCCAAACCCGAATTCATCGCCGCGTTTTTCGCAAAATCCATCATGGCGGCGGCATCGGCGCCGACGGGCAAAGCACTGCCGATCTTTTCCAAATTTTCGCGGTAATAATTCAAATCGTCCATTATCGCCCTAAGGCCGGCATAATATTCTTCGCGTTCCCTGAGTTCGCCGGTCTTAATTTGCACCTTGCTTTGCAAATCCTGCAAACTCTGGCATTTCGGAAGCAACAGAAAAAACCCCAAGGCGAGAGCGATGATAAGAATTGCGAACGCTTCCAAATAATTTCTTGACATAGGCGTTTTGTTTTGTTAGGGAGGCTCATTTGTGAAAGCCTCCTAAGGCGGCTTTCATAAATAACTTCCATATATTGCCCGCAGGTCTGGCTCAGGTTTCAAATTTCTGACCAAGCAATATTTGAGATGTAGCCTATCGCTACATTGAAAATATTGCGCCCGAAGAAATTTGAAATATGGGGCAAAGATGTGGGTATGGTGTGGAAGTTATTTGTGAAAGCCGCCTAAGACCAGACCTTAAAAATACTCCGGAATTTTCATTCCAAGATTCAAGACGGCCTTTGATTCAAAATCAACGCCGCCGGTTTCACTGACGGATATTCTATCCAAATTGGCCGACTTCAAAATTTTCGGCGAACTTCTGAATTTCATTGCCTGGCGCTCCACTTCCGGGAAACTTTTTCCGTGTCCGGAAAGCGACGCCGACATTTTCGGAAAATCGGCGTCCATTTTTGACAAATAAACCCCGGGGACGATCAGGCTTTCCAATTTGGCGAAAAAATCGCGCGCCGACGTACGCACGGAAATCACCCTTGAAAAGTCCTCCAACTGCCGCCGGGCGATTTTGACCTGATCTTCCAATTTTTTTTGATCCTCGGTTTTTGTCGCCGCAATTTGCGTTTCCAGATTGGACAATTCCGCGGTCGCCGATACCGTCAGATGTCGGACGTAGAAAAACGCGCCCACCACCAGCGCCAGCAAAAGAAAGGAAAAATAAAAAACCACGTTCTCAAGAAAAAGCCCCGGACGCTTGACTGTTGTGTTGATCATATTATTTAAATTGAAGCTCAAAATGCGAATTTTAAACGCCGCTTGCGGCAACGATATCCGCCACCTATATTATAAACCATCCCTCTTTAAAAAGAAACACGCACTCTGCCGGTAACCACTCGCTGGGTCTAAAATTGAAAGGGTCTATCCCTCGTTACTGCGAGGGTTAGTCCCTTTCAATTTTGTGCTTACAATTCTTTACCAGGGTCTAACCCCCGCGATTACGCGAGGGATAGACCCTTAAAATGCAAAAATACGCTACCCCCAGTGAGTGGTTACCTCTGCCGAAAACAACTACCGGACGGATTTCCCCAAATCAAATCCGCGACAAGCCATTCCCACCGCCGCGGCATAGGAAGGCCCGATGTTTTTTATTTCTTCGGCAATTTCCCGGGGATAGGCAATCCTTGCAAAAGGATCGGCGATCAACACTTCTTTGTGAAAATGATTTTCAAATTGGCTCTTTATTTCCGGTGCCGCCGCGGCGCCGCCCGACAAAATGATTTTTGCGGCATCAATTCCCGAACTGCGGCGGTAATCGGCCAGCGCCGTTTCAATTTCCTGCAGAATCGGGATGAACGCCTCTTTAAACGGCTTCTCCATTTTTTTCTTCACGTCGGGATCCATCAAAGAAAAAATTTTAAAACCGTATTTTTTTTTGGCGGCGTCAATAACTTCGCGCTCAATCGGCATCTGCCGGGAAAGATCGCGGAGAAGATACTCCGCGCCGCGGTCAAAGCTGTGCGAATAGCGCAAGATTTTGTTTTGCACCAAATTGCAAACCGTGCTTTGCATTCCGATGTCAATCAGACAAACCGCGGCGGTTTCGTTTTCGGGAACCAGCGCCTTGGCCAGCCCGAACGCTTCGGCTTCCATCAGCATCATTTGCAGATTCGCTTTTTGGGCAATCTCTTTGTATCTGGCAATAATTTCATTGGGCACCGCCGTCACCGCCACCTCCATTTTTTCCGGCTTTCCGAAAGTCCCGCCGATCAGTTGCCAATCAATGGTCACGCTGTCAATCGGAAGAGGAATGTGCTGGCGAGCTTCAAACATCACCGCGGCGGCAATCTCTTTTTCGGTCATTGGCGGCAGGGAAAAGGATGTGAAAAAAGTCAAAAAATCGGGAATGGAAAGCGCGCACTGGCGGGTTTTTATTTTCGCTTCCGCCATTATCGCCCGGATCATTTCCGCAATTTCGGCCGCCGAAAAATCCGCCATGGTCCGCCCCCTTTCCTCAATATCACTTTCTTGATCTTCAACAAGATTTGGATCAATCTGGCCGTAATTGGCTAACGACAAACCACGCCCGGCGTCCTCCAGTTCCACCATCTTTACGGATGTCGTGCCAATGTCAATACCCAAAAATTTTTTCGCAAACAATCTGGAAAGCACGGATTTTTAATTTATCGTCTATCGCCTATAATTATATCATAACATAACCGCAAACAATAGGCGCGCAATATGCGACTACTCGCTGGGTTCAAAATTAAAGAGGTCTATCTCTCGTTACCGCGAGGGTTAGTCCCCTTTAATTTTAAATTCGGATTCTCTGGGAAAGGTCTAACCCTCGCGAGAACGCGAGGGTTAGACCTTTAAAACACAAATTCCCAGTGAGTGATTACTGCAATATGCAAAAGTTTTTCGCCGCGGCCAAGGAATTGTTTTTCCCCCGAAAGTGCTTTTTTTGTTCGCGATACGGCGATTTGATTTGCGCGGACTGCGCGGCATTGCTGGATGTTTTGCCGATCCACCGCCCGGACCGCGGCAAAAAATATCTGGCCGACATTTATTCCGCGTGCAGTTATGAAAACCGGCGCGCGCAAAAAATCATCCACGCACTGAAATATGATCCCTTTATTCGCGAATTGGCGACACCGATGGCGCAAATCATCGCCGGACATTTCGCCCTGTGCGGCCGGGACCCGAAAAATTGTTTTCTTGCCGCCGTGCCACTGGCGCAAAAACGCCTCCGAGAACGGGGATTCAATCAAGCGCAGGCCCTGACCGAAGAATTGGCAAAAATTTGGCAAATCCCGATCGCCGGCCAATGCTTGGAAAAAACCAGGGGAACCCGCCGCCAGGCCGAACTGTCGCAGTCCGAAAGACGGAATAATTTGCGCGGCGCCTTTGTTTGTCCGAATGCGGCATCAATCAAAAATAAAAATATCTTCTTGGTTGACGACGTAGTCACTACCGGCGCGACAATGGAAGAATGCGCTAAAATTCTGCGGCGGGGCGGGGCGGCCAAAGTGACGGGAGTTTGCTTTGCCCGCACCGAAAGATAATAATCATTTATCATTTATCATTTATCATTTATCAGTAATCATTTATCAGTAATCATTTATCAGTTATCAGTTATTGCTGATCAGTTATCAAAATATCGGGATGGGCCGGAATTTTTTTTGAATATCGCCGGACAAAATCTTGTCCCATCTTTTTTATCTCGCCCAAACTGGCCAAGGTTTCACCTTGACCAATTTTTTTGCCAAAATTGCGGATGAGGACGGTGGAGCCGGAAAAGTTTTGCGGCTCAAAAAGCCAATCGCCGCGCCGCGCCATCACCTTAAGATTTTGGCATTCTTTTTGGTCGCGGGCGATCATAACCAGCCGGCCGTCTTGCCATATCGCGCGGCCATAACGCAAAAGCCGCGCGGCGGCACCGTCAAAATTCGGGCAATTGGCCATCAATTCTTTTAGCCGCCGGGCATATTCGGCATCGGTCAAAACGCACCCGCCGCCCGGCTGGGGAATATTTTTGATGCCGATTTTTTTTGCCAATGCCAATTGGCCCCGGCGCGACCGACCGGATAGGCCATATAATCCATCCCGATTAACCAACCCGTTAATCTCCGCTTCGGTCGGCATCAACAACTTTGCCGACAGCGGCCGGAGGATTTTTCCGGCCAGACCGCTCTGCCGGTCAATTATTTCCAGCGACCGGCGGGTTTGCGACATCGGCCGCTGTCCCACCACCTCGCCAGTGGCAACGAAATCAAAACCTTCCCTACCCATTATTTCTCCCGCGGTTTTGAGCATCAATAAATGGCAGTCAATGCAAGGATTCATCGCCGCGCCGCGGCCATAGCGCGGATTTTTCACGACTGCCAAATGCGATTTTGAAATATCTTCCACCCGCAAGTCCAGTCCGTTTGCGGCAGCGGCTTGCCGAGCCTCGGCGGCGGAAAAAAAATAACTCTCAAAACAAACAGGCATCGCGTCAATATCTTGCGCCCGCAAAATTTTCGCCGCCAAGATTGAATCCAATCCCCCGGAAAACAAAACGAGCGCAGTGGTTTTTTGTTTGCGCCTACGATTCATTTTCCCGCAATGTTTAAAAATTTGCCGGCTTCCCCAAAAATTTTTTTCGCGTTCTTGAACGAAAGCATTTCCCGCGCCTTGGGATGGGACAGCCAAATGAAATCATCATGCTCCCCCGACAAAGTGATATTCTCGTTTTTTGTTTCCGCCAGATAAAAGACTGCGGTTTTGAATATTAAACCGCCGTGGTGGCGGAAAAAATATTTCATCGGCGCGCGAAAGCCGGCAACAAATTCCAAATCGGCCAGACCGGTTTCTTCGGCGGCTTCGCGGCGCACAGTGGCAATTTCCCCTTCTCCTTTTTCCACATGGCCCTTGACAAAATCCCAATAATCCCGGTGCGACCGATGCGCCGCGGAAGGATAATGCAACAGCAGAAAATAAATTTCGCCGGCGCGGCCGCGCCGAAAAACGATTGCGCCCGCGGATTTTTCAAATTTCATATTGGCTTTGATAAAAACAATTCCTCATTTAATTTACTCTTTTTTGGTTTCTTTTCAAGTTTTTTTTCAACTCCGGCCACGGCAAGGTGTTGGCAATATCGCCGGCCGTGGCCCAGCCGCGGCGCGCCTGTGCCACGCCGAATTCCGCAAATTCCAAATGAGCGATCCGGTGAGCGTCGGTGTTGATGACCATTTTCACGCCCCGTTGTTTGGCAGTGCGGATGTGCCGGTCGTTTAAATCCAAACGGTCGGGAAACGCGTTGATTTCCAATATCGTGCCGGTTCTGACCGCGACAGCGCAAACCGCGTCAAAATCAAGGTCGCACTCCGGACGCTTTTCAAGCAGGCGCCCGGTCGGATGGGAAATAATGTCCACGTGCGGATTTTCCATCGCAGTGATGAGCCGCGCCGTCATCGCCTTGCGATCCATTTTTAAATTTGAATGGATTCCGGCAATGGCAAAATCAAGATCGGCCAGCGCCTGATCATCAATGTCAATCGTCCCATCGGCCATAATATTAGCCTCGCATCCCTTCAAAATCAACACCGGCGCACTGCGGCGGTTCATTCCGTCAATCGCGTTATTTCTTTCTTGAAGTTTTTTTTCGTCCAATCCGTTCTCAATTTTCAAAAATTTCGTGTGATCGGCGATGCCGATATATTTATAACCGATTTTGGCCGCCGCAGCGGCGATTTCTTCAATGGAGTTTTCACCGCCGTCCCAATCCGAATGGCAATGCAAATCGCCGCGCAACGCCGAGACGCCGATGATCTCCGGCAGAATTCCGGCTTGCGCCGCCTCAATCTCGCCGGTGTTTTCCCGCAGTTCGGGCGGGATCCACGGCATCCCCAATTTCACGTAGACCTCTTCTTCGGCGGCGCCGGCAATCATCCGACCGCCGGCAAACAAACCGTACTCGGAAAGCTTGTATCCCTTTTCTTTGGCCCGGCGGCGCAAAGCGATATTGTGGTCTTTGGAACCGGTAAAATACTGCCAAGCGGCGCCGAAGGACTCCGGCGGCACCAGACGCAAATCCATATCAAAGCCGTATTCCGTCCGCCCCGAACATTTGGTCGCGCCCTTGGCCCAGATTTTTTCCATTTCCGGCAAATCCGCGAAAAAATTCATCACTTTGCCGGCCGCGGCCGCGGTTTTGGCCGCTCCCAAGAAATCAATGTCGCCGATCGTTTCCTTGCCCCGGCGCAGGGAGCCGGCGATTTCCAACCGTGTCAAACCGCCGAATTTTTTGAGCCGTTCCCCGATCTCCCGCGCCCGCGGCAAAACTTTGTCAATCAAAAAACGGCCGGCGCGCCGTTTTTGAAATTCCACCCCCTGTAAAACGGCGGCCTGGGACTTTTCGCCAAAACCGGCCAGCGGCGCAATCCGGTTTTGCCGCGCCGCGGCTTCCAGATCCGCCAGGCTTTTAACGCCCAATCTCTCAAACAAAACCCGCGCCTTTTTCGGACCCAGCCCTTCCACCGCCAAAATCTCTTCCATGTTGACCGGCAAGCGGCGTTTCAATTCGCGGTATTCGCCGATCGCCCCCGTCAAAAAATATTCCTCCATTTTTTGGCCGATGCCCTCGCCGACGCCGCCAATCTCTTTCAGCGCCGCCAACCCGCCGCGGCGGTAAATTTCGGCGGCGGAGTCGGGCAAAACCGCCAGCGACCGCGCGGCGCGGCGGTAAGCCGCCGGCTTGAACGGCGCGCTTTCGGCCTCCAGCATATCGGCAATTTCATTGAATATTTTTACCAGTTGATGGTTTTTCATTGAAAATTGGGATTTTGAAAAACTATGCTTGCGGCAATTATTTTTGCCCAATCATGCGCGCGCGGCGACGCGAACACGAGAAATTTTTCAGCAGAAAAAATCCGCGTTGGGCAAAAATAATTGCCGCAAAATATATGCGATAACAGCTCCATTATACCTTGATTTATCAACAATTGACAAAAAAATAATTGCGCCTACAATGTATTTAATGATTTTGAAACAGGCGCTCCGAAACGTTTTTTTTGCCCGCCCAAAATCGGGCAAAAACGGCCGGCGCGCCCGGGTGATATGGAAAAAAATTTCTACTTGACAAAATCGGGATTCAAAAAAATCCGGCAGGAATATGAAGAGTTAAAACAGATCAAGCTTGCCAAAACCCGGGGCGAAGCGCCGGCGGTGCTCCATTCCGAAGAGGTCAATCCCGAATTCATCGCCCTGCAGGAAGATTTGGGCCTGCTGGACATCAAGCTCGTTGAAATGGAAAATATCATCAAAAACGCCCGCCTCATCAAAGCGCCGCCCAAGGTCGGCCGCGATCAGGTTAATGTCGGCGCCACCGTGCTGGTGGACATCAACGGCAAAGACCAGGAATTGACGCTGGTGGGCACGCTGGAAGCCGATCCCGAAAAGGGGCGCATCTCCAACGAATCTCCCGTGGGACAAGTGCTTTTGGGCAAAAAAGCCGGCGAATTCGCCTCTCTGGACGGAAACGGAAAGATCATCTATAAGATCAAAAAAATCTCCTACAATCTTTCATAAATTTTCAGAGGGTCTAACCCTCTGATCAGAGGGTTAGACCCTCTGAAAAAAACCGCGAAAAACGCGCCCTGTGGGCGCGTTTTTATTTTTTGCTTTTATCTTCTCACTTTACGCTTTCACTTTCACGGAAGTTCCACATCTTCTTCTTCGGCACTTTTCCGTCGGACAATGATGATAATAATGACGATGATTATCAACAGAATCAATCCGATCAAAAGCAATATCGCCCAACCGCCGCCACTGCCGCTTGAGGGTTGGCTGACGCCGGCGCAGTCGGGGTCCGCGTCTTGCCCTTCAACCGGGCAATCCGGATCGCAAACGCAGTCCGTTGTCGGGTCGCACTCTCCGTTCTTGTTGCCGATCTGAATCTGATCGCAAGTCACCGGCTCCGGCACGACAGTTTCGGGCTCGGGCTCCGGATTGGGATTTTGATATTCAAAATTAATCGTTTCCGCGCGATCGCTTGAAACGCCCTCTTTGTCCGTGCAACGCACGTAATAGGAATAAGATCCGTAATCCGGCAGATCCACGAAAGCCTGATGGAACAGCCCATCGCTGGTGTCAAAAAAATCACCCATCTGGTCATAATCAATATCGCTTTCCGCAAAACGGCACGAAGCGGATTTGTCAGTGGTCGCGATCAGCGCCACACTGCTCTGGTAGACCACTCCGCCCGACGGTTCAAGGTTGGAAACTTTCGGTCCTTCCGGCAAAGAGTAGGTGAAATTGATTTGCCCCGAAGTCGTGTTTTTGTTTTTGGCGGCGTCAATGCAACGCACGTAATAACCATATTCCCCGGGAGCTTCCACGGTGATCGTTTTGCTGTGGCGAGTGCCGGCATCACCGAAACTATCGGGCATTAATTCATAATCAACATCGCTCTTGCCATAACGGCAAGTGGCCGTTTCGTCGGTGTCAAGCGCCAAAGACACCTCTTTGGCGGTTACCGTGCCCGACGGCGACAATCCCGAGATCGTCGGCGGCACAGTGTCGGCGGGCGCCACCGGAGTGGTTGTTACCGTTGTAGTTTTGGGCGCGACGTAAACGTAATAGTAGAATGAAATTTTTCCCGCCGGAGAATTAATGTTGCCGGCACTATCTTTGCAGCGCACGTAATAATTGTAATTGCCCGCGTTGCCCAAAGTCGCCGACGCCGCGTGGTAAAGCCCGTTGTTGCTGGTTAACGCCAGCGTCATCTGTTCGTATGGCTTGTCATACCAGCTGTAGCGGCACGAAGCGGATTTGTCGGTGTTCACCGCCAAAGTAACATATTTGCTGGTCACGGTGCCCGTCGGAGAGGCGCCGGAAATCACCGGCGCGGCGCCGCCGGCGGGAGGCGTCACGGGAGGGGTTGAGGAACAATTACTGCCGACACAATCAATATCGCCGACTTTGAAACTCACAACCGCGCTGGCATCATTGGCATTTCCTTCAAAATCCTTGCAACGCACGTAATAAGTGTAGCTTCCGTCATTCAAGGTGCCGATATTCCCCGAATGATAAAGGCCGTCGGGAGTGTACATATCGTTGCCCATGCTCTCATAGCCCGTGTCGCTGGTGGAATAGCGGCACCGCGCCAGATCACCCGTTTCCAGCGTGATTTTAACCGACGAAGAAGTAACCGTCCCCTGGGGATTGACATTTTTCAAAACGGGTCCGGAAGCGAACACCGCCCGGAAAGATATTGCCGCAATCGCCGCCAGCGCGATTCCGAACGCCGCCGTTCGCGCCAGATTGTTTTTTGTTAATGCCATAAACGTTTTTTTATTTAACTGCCGGAATACATCGGGGGCTCTGCCCCGGCGTAGCTTATTGCGTGATTGTAAAAGTTGTCGCCGCCGATACGTTGTTTTTCGCGCCGCCGCCGTCTTTACAGCGCGCGTAGAAAGTGTATGCTCCTTTTTCCAGATTGCAAACTTTGCCGGTAAACTTGCCGGTTGTGGTTTTATTCATCGGATAGTCCATTTGATCATAGGAAACGTCTTCCCGGCCGAAACGGCATTCCGCCGCGTCGGAAGCCTGCACCGAAAGAACGGCGCGATCGTCGTCAACGTTTCCCTGGGGCTCAAAAGAAGCGATTGACGGGCCGGATAACGTTTGCGGCGCCCACGAAATTCGGACATCCACCAACCCGAAAATCATATGATCGTAAGTTTTCCTTTCATCTTCGCCAAAATCTCCCGATGATGCCGATTGGCGAACGCCAACCTCAATAACCGCATTGCCGGCCGCTTTGGGCAACATACCGGATTTAAATTCAAAGTAAACCGGATCGTCTTCAATGCGGGCAATCACATAATAGCGGCGATCGGTCTTGACTTGCACCGGCGCGATATCAACGCACCGCCAAAAATTATCGCCGGTGATTTCCGCCCCCGCCAGTTCCTCGTATGATCCGTCATAGAGCGACACCCGATTGACCGCGCCGGCGGGAAAATTTCCGCAAAGTTGATTGACCTTGCCGTCCTTTTCCGGCGTGAATTGATAGCCCGCGTACCAATCAACTTTTTCAAATTTGTCGCGCGTGCCGGTTTCCACCGCTTGCCACAAATACGTTGAATCGGCGCCGGCAGTGCCAAAATAGGAGCGATTGGCATTGTTCTTGCGATCATTGGAAGTCAAACCGATGCAAGCTTCTTCGGTGCTGGAAGCCGATTCGGCGGTAAATTCAATCTTCAGCGGCGCGCTGAAACAGTTTGCGGCGGCAGTTTTGCAAACCGCATAATAGGTTTTCGCGCCGGCGGTAACGCCGGTGAGTCCGGAATTATGATTGTAGGCGCCGGTAACGTTAAAATCGGTGCCGGTGCCGAAAGTGAACCCGCCGTTTTCGCGGTACTCGCAATCCGCCTCCCGGTCCGTAATCAGCGACAACGTGGCATTGCTCACGCTTTGGGTCGCGGCAGTGGTATTGGTCACCAACGGAATTTGAGACGCCGTGCACTCCATCGTGCAGGCTTGGGTGAACACCGCCGAAGAAGTATCGGTGCACCCGGAGGGCGACCTGCTTACAATGGCGCGAGTTTGACTGCCCCCGGCGCACGCGCTCCAATCGCTATAAGTGTAGGAAGTGCAGGCCACCGCCGGCATGGTGCAGTTCTGCGTCAGCACCGCCGTGGCGGTGTCGGTACATCCGGAAGGCAACTTACTGACAATGGCGCGGGTTTGATTGCCCCCGGCGCACGCGCTCCAATCGCTATAAGTGTAGGAAGTACAGGCCACCGCCGGCATGGTGCAGTTCTGCGTCAGCACCGCCGTGGCGGTGTCGGTACATCCGGAAGGATATTGGTGCAATATTGACCGCGATTGCACCCCCCCCGCGCACGCGCTCCAATCGCCGTAAGTGTAGGAAGTGCAAGTTTTATTCGTGTTCACCGGCGTTACGTTTGTCTCCGAAGATTCGTTGTTCTTTTTTGTCGGTGACGAAGAACCGCCTATTTCCACTTCGCCGAAACCATCCAAGCATCCGCCCTCGGTGGCCCAAAAATATTTGCTGTTGATGTCGGCCTTACTGCCGGAAGCATCTCCGGTCGCTACCCGATTAGTGCCAGCCTCTTTGCAAATTCCATTGGCACAAGTAAATCCAAATCCCGCAAGCCCTTGGGACACTTCATCCGCCGTCAGTCCTTTGCCTCTTATTGAATTCAAATATTTCTCCGCGGCATCATAATTCGGACCGCTCGTGGAAGCAGTTTGCGATTGACTATTGGACGATGCCGATGAGGTGGGCGGAGTTATCCCTTGCTTTAAAAGCGCATTCTTCATCAACTGATCATCGGGAGATACTCCATTTTTTGCCAATTCCGCCAATATAACGGCCTCCCTGTCAATATTTTCCTCATTCACATTGGAAGTTCTTAATGCCCACGCAACATCTCTGGCAACTTTATCATAATCCATATTTGCCGGAGTGGCCACCCCGTTCTGACCGCCGGTCTTTGATACCGGCAAAGTTAAATCGAAAGCGTCGCCGAACTCCTGTGAAATTTTTTCTTTGCCCTCCTGAGTGTCGACATAATTCATAAAAGACTGATAATATTGAGGCTCCGTTGAAGATATCATTTTATTATAAACTTCTTTTCCGCTCAATCCGTCTTTGGAAACATAGTTTTGCAAAAAAGTCGCAAAATCCACGTTTACATCAGTGAAATAACTGTCAATCAATGCTTCCACGATCAATTTCATCTCCGCCGGACTCAAAATTCCCGCACCGCCCTCGACGCCGCCGCTGGAAAAATTGCCAAAACCGACAGCGGAAAAATTTGCGTCCCAATACGCCTGGCCTGAAGCGCCGCCCGTATTAAAAACCGCATTGACCCGATTTTGAAAAAAAACAACTCCCGCGATTGATAACAATACAGAAAAACAGATCGTAAAATTTTTGAGAAACATAGTTTTTTGGAAAATTTTATTCAACAATTGCCAACAAAATTAATCTACAATATGAAGCTTTAAAATTCTGAAATTGATTTTGAAGAATGGCGGAATTCAAGGCCAGTTTCAAAATTCATCAGGCGCCGCGGCGGGGAAAACCTTCCCGCCGCGGCATTTTTCGCCAAATCGTCAATCGTCAACTTCAAACTGGATTGCGGTTGACCCGTCATTGGTGTCGGTCGCGCCCTTGCAGCGCACATACCAGGTGAACGGCCCATCGTCCAAATTGCAGATTTTTTGCTGGTGCAATTTTTGCCCCGTGGCGCCGAAAGTATATTCCATTTCCTTATATTCCAAATCTTCCCGATCAAACTTGCAGGTCGCATCCTCGTTGGTTTGCACCGACAAGATCAAATCACTCTTTTCATCATCGTCGTCGGGCAGGGGCGATGACACTTGCGGCCCGCGCGAATTGTCTTCCACGAATTTGATCTTGGCATCCACCAATCCAAACACCATATAGTCGTATTTCTTCAAATCTTCGCCGAAGTCTCCCGCCGCGCCCAGCTGGCGGACGCCATACTCAACCACCGTGTTTTCCGCCTCGCGGGGCAAAAGCCCCGATTTATAGGCAAAGTAAATCGCATCGTCTTCAACGCGGGTGATCACATAATACCGCCGGTCGGCCTTCACTTTGACCGGCGCGATATTGGCACAATTCCATCCTCCCCGGCCATCAACCTCAACTCCCGCCAATTCCTCGTGACTGCCGTCATACAAACTCACCCGATTTTTGGCACCCGAGTCAAAATAGCCGCAAAGCTGGGTGGCATAGCCGTCTTCTTCCGGCGTGAATTGATAGCCCGCATACCAATCAACTTTTTCAAACATTTCCACGGTGCCGGCCGCCGCCGATCTCCAAACATATGTTGAGTCATAGTCGTCTTCGTCGTCATAATCCCGTTCATTGTCGTTTTGTTGATCATTGGAAGACAGCGACGCGCAATTGCCGGAAGCGGTGTTGACGGTAAAAATTATTTGGGCGCCGGGAGCGCTGGAAATCCGGGTGGACGGATCCTGGCAGACCACATAGAAAACATACGTTCCGTCAGCGGCGTTGGCCAACACCGTGCTGTGCCCCGTGCCGGCGTCAATCGCAAACTGCATGCCCTGGCCATAGGTGAAATCCGCATCTTGTTTGTATTGGCAAGTCGCCGGCCGGTCGGTGATTACCGACAAGGTGGGACTGTTCGTGTTTTGGCTGGCCGGCGTGGTGTTGGAAATCACCGGCGCCCCCGCGGCACCGCCGCGATTAAGCGTGGTAACAATCGCGGTTTCCAGAGTTTTTTTCGCGCCGCTGGCTTTGTCCTTGCACGCAACATAGAAAGTGTGTTTGCCGTCGGGCAAATCCGCCAGCGACACCGAGTGCGCATATTCGCCGTCATTGGCAAACTGCGTGCCGCCTCCGTCATCATAGGTAAAGGAAACATCCTTTTTGTATTGGCAAGTCGCCGGCCGGTCGGTGGTCACCGACAATGCGGGGTTAGCAATCGTCTGCGTTTCGGGCGTGGTGCTCGCGATTTTGGGCGCATTGGCCGGATCGTCGGAAAGGCTCACCGTGAATTTTACCGACAGCCCGGGTTTGTTGGCCGCGCAAGTTTCCTTGTCCTTGCACACCACATAGTAAGTGTGATCGCCCGTCTTGAGATCGTTTAACTGCGTGTTGTGAACATAGCTTCCCGTAGTGTCAAACTTTGTGCCGCCCCCGGCGGAAAAATCGCCGTCCTTCTTGTATTCGCAATCCGCGGGACGGTCAGTGGTCACTTTCAACACCGGATTGGCGACGGAATATTTGGGTTCCATCACCGCCACCACCGCCGGCGCGTTCTCGGTTTTTTGCGACAAGTCCACCGAAAAATTGGTTTGCGCCGAACCAACGGCCGACTTCGCGTCCTGGGACGCCTTGGAATTTTTGCACATCACTTTCACGGTGTGGTTGTATTTGCAGTCTGTCACTGTGGCACCGGTGAGGTTGCTCAAGGTGGCGGTGTGGCTCTTACCGCCGCCGCCGCTCATAAACATTCCGCCGGAAAAATCATTGAAAGAACCGTCGCGCGACAGCATATATTTGCAGTCCGCCTCAATGTCCGTTGACACCGACAACTCCGCCGTTTTGGCATCAACCGTGCCGGAAGGTGAGGAAATCGTCACTTTCGGCGCGGTCTTGTTCTGCTCCTCCTCTTCTTTTTTTTCTTCGTCTTCCTTCGATTTATCATCACGGAAAGCATTGTCATCGGCACTGGGAAAAGGACAACTTGCATCGGCGCTCCCGCGATTGCCGCCTTGTTGGCATTCAATCCGAAAATTAATCTTCTCCGGATTTTTTCCCGACGATTCATCTTGGCCGGACGCACTGCTATAACTTGATTTTGGGAACACGCAAGCGGACCAATTGGAAGTCGCGGTGGACTCGGTGATGGTTGACTGCGGCGTCGCCGTTGATTTGCCGTCATCATAATCATTGGTCACCCAGCAGGAAATTCCACTGCAATCGCCTTGTGTCTTTAAGGTGAACGGAACATAAACGCCAAACATTGACCCCTGTTTGCACTTGGAATTGCTGGAATTGGGCTTTCCCGGAGTAATCTTGAAAGTGCAATCTCCCACCGCTTTTTCGCAAGGAAATTCTTGTTTGCAGGCGGCCTTTTCTTCGGCGGTCGCCAAAGTCAATTGATCGCAATCTTGCGAACGGTCGCCGGCGATATAGGATACTTTGCCCGCCTTATCGGTAACCTCCACTTTGCCCGCCGCCGCGTCGCACTTGAAAGTTAACCCCTCGGTTCCCGCCGCGTCGCATTGCGCCTCTCCGTCGGGATTGATCGCGCAAACCTTCCCGCTGGCGGCGCAATCTTCAATCTCGTCCCACTGTTCCGATCCCGACGCCTCGCTTTCAGTTTTGCGCCCGATGCATTCATAAATTTTGTTTTTGTTTTGGACGCCGCACACTTTTGCTCCCTTCAGCACCGCTTTCCCGCCAAGAAGACAATCCAACAGGTCATCAGGAGCGGGTTCATCTCCGCCGCTTTTTGGAAGCTTATAATCGGCACAGCTAAAGTCGCTTGCCGCGGAAATCGTCGCCGTGCTTCCATGGCAATCCCCTGTGGGAATTTGGACGTACGTGTATAAATTTTTGCTTTTATCCGTGTCGCTTACTTTCGCAAACTGCGAATACGCGACATATTCGCATCCATACTGATCCGCCCCCTTGCCCCATCCCATCACCGGCACGCCCTCTTTTTTACCGGTTTGCGAAAAATAAGCGGACGACATAAAAGCGTTAATTTCTTTTGACGTGCATGTTTTTACATTCCCCATAAGCCAGCCGGCGATGCCGCAACCATTCACGACTTCACAATCAAAACTTTTGCCGCGCAAAAAAGAAGAAAATTTCTCCCCGTCTTTGCCGACGCAAATTTTGTTTTTTTGTATTCCGGTCACGCTGATTTTGCCGCACCCCGTGTTCATCGTCATTCCGCCGGCGCCGGTGTCGGTTTTGGCGCAAAGAATGTCTTTAGCGGCAATATCTTGCACCGGAGAATCCGTGAGGCTTTTATTGGAAATGAGAAACGACCGGCCGGCGCAATTTAACCCGTTCGGATAGGCCAATTTTCCAAACGCCTCAAGAATTTTTTCTTCTTTGCCAGTAACCGCAAGAGCGCTGATAGCTCTGCTTCTTTCTTCTTGGTAGCAACGGGCGCATTCAGCCCCTTCGTCCACATCCTTCTCGTCCGCTCCATCCCACCTTTTCTTGCAATCATCAACTTTGGATTTATATTTTTTAAACTGATCTTGAATTGTTTTCGCCAAATTTTCGCACTTGGCCTCATCGTTGCATTTTCCATTACTGCACCCGGAATAGCATGTTTGCTCCGAATTCAAGTTATAAACAATCGTGCCGGAAAAGGGTTCTTTTTCGGAAGATAACGATCCGTCGCTTGAATATAAATCCTGGGGTTTCTGAGGATCCTCCCCGCAAACATAAACGCCGTTGCCCGACAAAACACTGGGCTTGGTGCAAGTTTTAACTCCCTCCCCAATCCGCGCGATTACCTTGCCGTCGCTATCGCTAATCGCACATTCAAGAAGCTTGCACTTTCCGTCCACGCAATTTCCATTCTTACAATAACCCCCATTGACTGAAGGAGCGTTCGTGCTACAAACTCCGGTGTGCGTCAATCCGCAAGGACAAGCACCGCCATCCGCCACGTTTTGGGCGCTGGTCAAAAACGAGAGGTCCTGATTCTGTTGCGCCAGTGCGCTGGATGATGAAGACGCACCGCCGCAATTATAATTTGCATCAACGCAAGTTGCATTACCGCCAATCACACAGCATTTCTGGCCCGCCGTACATCCGTTATATTTATCCTCAAACCATCTCGGGCCGCCCGAAGTAGAGCGGCCGCATCTATAAACATTTCCGACCGAACTCTCAATTTCACCATTCGCTCCGCATGAACGGCTTTCAAGTGTCGCCTCGGTACAAGATAAATTGGCCCCGGCAACATAATTTTGCTCAAGCATGCCGCCAAAAGCAAAGAAAACCGCGGCTATTAAAACAAAAACTCCGAAGATCGCGATCTTTATTTTGCCGGAGCCATCCGAAAAGTTTCCCAAAAAGTTTTTTATGTCCATATTTGGATGTTAGAAATTAAAAAATAATTTATTGGTTCATTTTCCCATAAGATAAGGCGCAATGTCAATTGTGAATAACTTGCCACTGAAACCAAAGGGTCTATCCCTCGTTAATGCGAGGGTTAGACCCTCTCATTTAAAAAATTAAAATCTCCAAAATCCAAATCAAGTAATAGACCTACTGCGTAAATATTTCCTACTGCAATTTCCATATTTCGGCTACGCCGAATTCGTCAATCGTCGGCATATTTAAGCCAATATGCCTCTTCATTCCTCATTCGGCTCGCGCGAAATCTGAAAATTTCGTCGCGTAAATATTTACGCAGTAGGTCTAATGCATTTTTGTTTTGGATTTGTGGTTTTGATATTTGAATTTGTTTAGGATTTAGGGTTTTGGATTTTGGATTTATGCTTTCGGGCTTCGGCAACGATCGCTTCGTTTGCCGGCATCGGCACATTCGCTTTCTTGCCCAGCCGCACGGCTTCTCCGTTGTAATAATCAATTTCCGACAGATCTTTGGGACGGTTTCTGCCTTTGGCGACGATATTTGCCAGCAAACCGCGCCAAGGCAGAAGCAGCCATACCGGCAACAACGCCAACCGCGCCAGCAATTTCACCGGATAGCCGCCCAATTTGGCGGCAAATCCGCCGCGGGCCGCATTTGCCGCCAACACGAATTCCCGCAACATCGCCATTTCTTTTTTGAAAATTTCTTTGTCCCGCCATCCCGCGCCAACATCCGTATTTTCCACCGCCGCCGTTGGCTCGCCGGAGCCTTGCGCGGTGGCAACGGCCATACCGATGAGATTCAAAAACAACTTGGCATTCTCCATTGCCAAAACATCTTTTCCCCGAAATTCCTGCGCCTTGACGCCCGCCTTTTTAAAAATCTCCCCCAACCCCAAACTCGCGGAGGAACTTGCATAGGTGTCACCTATGTAAGTTTTTACCGTGCCAAACCCCAGTTTTATTGGTAATTTATAACCGATGGTTAATGTCCCATCGCCATCGGTATTCAGATCAACGCCGTTGATCAGCGACACGCGGACAATCGCGACCTTGTCCGCGTCTTGTCCCAGCGCTTCTTGCAATCCTTTCTTGGCATCCGCCACCGCCGAAAGCCCGTTTTGCGATAGCACCAACGCGGGAAAATTTTGTTGATTGGCAAAATGGCGATAATAAAACGCCGTGATTTTGTCCACGGGATTGCGCGCCGCCAGCCACAAAAAATCCGGCGCGTTGCGAACAATCGCCGCGCCAAAATCTTCCGGCGGCACCAGTTCGGCGGCAAAGATTTCCGGCGGGTTTTTGCCGCGCGCAATTTTTGCCTTTCCGGATTTGATGTTCTCAATTTCCGCCGAAAACGCAACGCCGATCATCCGCGCCGCGTTTTGCAACTCCCGGCAGAACAGCATCCCTGTCCGGCCGGCGGCGCCGACAACATAAATTATCCTTGTCCTATCATCTATCATCAATCATTGATAATTTATCATTTATCAGTTATCAGTTGTTTTTCACTTTCCCGATTGCGAATCCCGTTGCGAAAAACATTCCGCAATCTTGGCCGCCGCCGCGCGGACATCGTCGCCGAAAATCGCTTCCGCCCGCGCGGCGGCGCACCAAAAAAGGAACGCGGCGGCAAAAACCAGCGCCGCCAGCCACGCGGAAAATTTCGCCAGGTCCGACAAATCGTTTTTGTTGGGCATACCGCAAAATGGCAAAAGCTCCCGCAAAACGGGAACTTTGCCGAAATCTCAAAAATCAATATTCCGGGAATTTAAACGACATCAACGCCGCGCCGATCATATCCTTCTCGGCGTCCCAATTCTTCGCCAGAACAACGCCGGTTAAAATATAGATCCGGTTGTCCTTGGCCGCATAAAGCTGCATACTTCTCACCGCCATTTCTTTTTGGGTGAATGAACTTTCAATCAGCGTTGCCAACGATCCGTCGCTCAAATTGATTTTTCGCTCGGACAGGCTTTCATAATTTTCAATTTCGCTTTGCAACAACCCCTTGGCTTTGGCAAGATACTCTTCCTCTTTGCTTAATAAATTGTCGCGCACAATGTTGACAACTTCATTGAAAATTTTGTTGCCGGCATCGTCTTTTTCCTGTTCCGGCTTGAAAAACAGCGCCATCGGCCGATAACTCATCACGGCCTGGCGGGAAGTCCAGCCCGATGGCGGCGTGATCGTCTGTTCCAGCCGGGAAATTTCGTCAATAACCGCCGGATCGATTTGATCCTCTTCGGCGACCACGGTTTCGTTTTGAGAACTTTCCGCCACCGGCGGTTTCTGATCCTCCAGCAATGGCGCGGCTTCTTTTTTTTCGCCCTTTCCCATAAATGAAGCGGCTACCGCAAAAATCATTGCCAGAACCAACACCGCCACCCCCGCCGCCAAAAGTATCTTCTTGTTGCGCCCGCCACCATCTCCGACGGCGCCGTCAAATTCGTTTTCCCGCGGCGTGCCGCCGTTTTCCCGGATGGCATCGCCCTCCGCCGCCGAAAACGCTTCGTCAATTTCCGCCTGATGCCATCCCTGCTCAAGCAGAATGTCAACAATCTTGTTCCTTGAAACGCTCACCGACAATTGCTGTTTTATGTAGTCAACAAGTTCTTTGTTCATAGAAATTTTCGGGAATTTTTAATTTGCTTTTTTTTGCTTTTGAAAAAAGACATTCCCATTCTCCCATTTTCGCAAACAAAAAAAGGCTTGTCAAACCCGCTTCCGCGCTTGCCGTCTTTTGCCCGATAACAGACACCTAATGATCTCCACCCGGAAAACAGAATCTCGGTAGTATTGCGACAAATGTTTTGATTTAAAATCCCGCCGATTAGACGCAAATGGAGGCAATGGAAAAAACTCTAAAATATCTTCTTTGAATTATCGCGTTGCCGCCAGCTGTTTTTGCAGTTCGGCGATTAATTGAGCGATCAGTTGGATAAGCAGTTTTTTGATCTCCTGAATTTTTACCAAAATCTCGGCGCGAGTCATTTTGGCCGGCGAATTGGCCGCCGATCCGGCAGCGACGCTTCCTCCTCCCCCTCCTCCGCCGCCGGCGATTTTGATTTCAGCGGTGCCGCAATTCCCGCCGCACCCGTCGTCTCCGCGCGTTTTTCCGACACAATTCGGCACGCACGACGAAGAGCAAACTATTGTTTTGGGGCTATCGGTCAACTGCGGATTGTTTCCCGCCGGAGTGTTGATGGCATAAACATAAATGGTATGTTTTCGTCCGTCTTTCAAGCTGGCTGGCGTTGAAAACGCATACCCATGATTGTTTCTGCCGCCGCACAAATTGCCGACGGCCGCTTCCCGCGCCAAGTTAGCGGTCGTCTCACCGACAAAAGACCCGGTGCCCGCCGGGCCGTCGGCATAGAAATGAACTTGCAACGCCGCCGCATAATCGTCCGGATCGCAAGCCCAGCCGGCAAGAGAACTGCAATCGGCGGCATCAAAAAAACCAATCGGTGATTTATTCGTCCGCGATGCGTCGGGAATGTTATAAATCGCGGAAAAATCCTTCGCCAACCGGGAGAAAGTATAATTGCCGGAATCGGAATTGCATTTTTGAGGATATTTGCCCCAACTTTGCACAACTCCGAAATCTTGCGGAACTTTGGCAATAACCCATTGGGCGTCCGCCAAGGTAGATTCATAAAAATCTTTATCGGAAGCAACGGGAAGCGGGTAATTGCCGCATGTCGCCCCACCGGCGATAATCGCGAATTTTATGCCGCGCGCCCGGCAGAAAGATGACAAATCGTTGAGCTCCGAAACGATATCCAACCCCCTCTCTCTCGCATAACGATAATCTATGTCTACTTGGAAAGAAGGAAAATCATCGCCTGATTTTTCTTTGAAGCCGATGATCCACTGTTTGAGCTGTTCAACGCTGAAATACGGATAGGGCTCAATGTCGCCGATAATAATATCGGGATATTTTTGCTTGATTAAATTTATATATTTAACCGTTTCAATGAGGCTTTCATCCATTGTCTGGTTGCAACTGCGGCCGGCAAGAACATATTGCCCTCCGATGAATGGTTCGTCCATTGATATGTGGCTTACCTTGGCGCCATAACTCTCTATCTTATCAATATCGGCAATGGTTACGCCCGCCGTCACCTCCCCGGCACAGCCCCAATCCTTTACCGCGCCTTCTTCCAGCGCGATATTCACCCCCCACTGATTAAGCTTGGAAAAAATTATTGAGACTTCAGTCTCGGAAAACCATCTTTGAAGCGGGCCGTATAAATAAAAAATATCAACTTTTTTTCGTGCGTCCTTCCATTGGCTTTCATTATTGAACAAATCCATGTAATCCGCGCACCCCACGCCATGCGACGGCGCATACGGCTGCGGTGCAAATTGAAGCGACGAGAGCCGATTGGCAATGTTTTTGCAAACGCCGGCCTGGCATATTTGGCTGAATGGGCAATTCGAATCCTTGTCCCGCCAGCCACTCCCGTCAGATTGGCAAACCTTGCAACCGGAAACAGCGCCGGGAATACAATTTTGGCCGGCGACACATTTGTCAATTTTCAATGAATTGTCGGATTGCTTGACGACGCGGTAATTGATACCATTCAAAATCGCCTGATCGGGGCCAAGGCTTCCGAGCTGGGTTTGGTCGGTACGCCGCCAGTCGATCCAATTCTTGGAAGACTGAAAAATCATTTGCCAAACGGCGTTATCGTTACCGAATGCCGAAACGGTAAATTTTCCGGCGCCGGCATCGGTAACACTCGGGCCGGAAATCAATCCTCCTTTCAACGAGTACCATTCATTTTGATTCGCCGCCGGACTGAATTCATTGGCCCAAAGAGCATTATCGGTGCCGATGGCAACGACAATAAGTTTGCCGCCGGACGCAAATATCGCCGGATCATACTTGATGGCCCCTCCGAGGTTGGCCGCGGCCGCCCAATTCTGGCAATCGGAACCGGCAAACACGCACTCAACGAACCCAAAACAACAAATCATTGCCACGACCGCCCGAAAAACCAATTTTATCCTCATCGCGTTGCCGCCAACTGTTTTTGCAGTTCGGCGATGAGCTGGACAATGAGTTGAACCAATAATTGTTTGATCTGGGCAATCTTTTGCAGAATCTCGGCACGGGTCATTTTTTGCGGTTGCTCTTTTTGCGACTCAATTATTCCTCCGCCTCCGCCACCGCCGGACGATACGCAGACACCATCGCGACAGATTTTGTTTTCCGCAGAGCAGTTTTGCGCCAGACCTTCCTTAGCATTGCAGGAATTGTACCAATACAGATCAGCGCCATCGCATTTCTTTGCAGCACGACTTGAACAATTCGAAACACATTGCCCGGCATTGCAAGTTTTGCCGCTGGTACAAGTGCCGCAATTTAGCGTTTTGCCGCACCCGTCGCTCCACGATCCGCACTGGTAATTCCCCAGTGTAGCGCAGGTTTTGGCCGCGCAAACCGCATCAGAGACACATTTGTGAATGGAGGTGCTTTTGTCGCCATTTAAAGTTACTTTGTAATGGATATTGCCAATCATCGTAACGTCCGACTCGTAATTGCCCAAATCAGCTGATCCGGCACTAACCCATTGGGACCATGTTTTTGGCGATTGATATTGCCTTTTCCAGACATTATTGTCAGTACCCAACGCGTAAACTGCCGGGCGACTATTTTCCATCGTCATCTTAGTGCGGGAATTAAGAATGCCGCCCAGGCCGTACCAACCGCTGTTATTAGTTGAAATAAGGTATTCATTGGCCCAAACCGCGTTATCGTCGCCGATGCCGGTGATCACCAAACGGTCTGAAAGACCCGCAACCGACGGCGCGTATTTCAAAATGCCACCGAGATTTTTCAATTCCGACCATTGGCAGGAAGCGCACTGGCCGCCAATGCAAATTTGCCCAGCCGAACAATTGCAACTCACGCATTCGCCGGCACTGCACTTTTTTCCGGACACGCATTTTGAATTGTCATCCTGCCAGCCGGAACCGTCAATTTTGCAAACTTTGCAACCAGAAATCGCACCGGGGCTACAGGTCGCTATTCCTTGGCAAGACCTTGACCAATCAATGTTTTGCCCCACCGGGATAGTGCTTGTCAATTTATCTATGTCGCGCTCCGGCAACTGGTCGTCCGAGCCGCCCGGCAAAATAACGCCCGCGACATCCTCGCCCATCAAAATTTCTGTCGCCAATATATTGGCTGAGGCCGAAGCCCCGGATGGTATCCCGTTCACTCGAAACGTCACCGAACGATTGCCTACCGGAATATCTACAATAAAATATTTCCAATAATGGCGCGTCAAATCTCCTGGCGATTCGGCATGCCATTGTTCGTTGTTTTTACGGACGTTCTTGTCGTTGACAACATCGCTATTTTTTACGAAAGGAGGCGCCGCCGCTCCATCAATGGTAAACGAAAAGTTGTTAATGCTGGCGGTATTGAAATAATTCGTGGAGCTCACCGCCACAACCAGCTGGCTTGTGTAATTGGCGCCGGAATCAATGTTAAAATTCCCGGCAATACTATTTGATCCTTTGCTCAAGCCGCTGGATGAAATCCTGAAGGTTGATGAACCTGAACAAAAATTGGCCTTCATGCTTTTAGCAATCCCCGAACTGATGTTCTTTATATTATCGTTAGTGCCGGATTGGCCAAAAATACGGAGCGCATCATTATTACCGTTTGCCGCAAGATAACGAATTCCGATCAGCTCGTTGACAACTGCTGCTTGCGGTTTTATATGCAATACCAAAGTTTCAAATCCTTTCAAATGAACATTGATCGATTGATTCATGCCATAAATTCCGTCATAAACGTAACGGTACGGGTAAATCGCTTTAACCGCATATTGGTCATTAACCGTAAATCCGGTAGTAGAATCCAACGCCAATGTAAAATCCTTCTCATCAATCACCGGATTACGAAGGTAAATATATGCCTCGCGGGTTTTAGCATTGAAATGCGAAATTCCATAGACCACGCCATCCTTCGGTTCACCGCCAATAATACTGGTATTGCCCAACAAAGTTTCTTGGTTGGCGCGCGCCCATTTCATCATTCCGGCCAAATCCGCCCAATCCTTGGTAGTCATCTTTGCCGGATCGATATATAACGGCACATAACTAACTCCACGCAATAAATTGGCAATAGCGTCATCGCGCCAGTCATCATCGGTCTGGATAATAATGCCGTAGGTCGTAATAAAACGCGGCGGAACACCTTTTTTTACCGTCCCTAACCAATGTTGATCGCGAGTCGTCAAATAGGCATTTTTATAATTCAGCGCCGGGAGCATGCCAGAAGGATAATCATCGGAACCCGACTCCTTAATAACATCCCCCCTTGGGAACGCGGTTGGATTAAATATAATATTAAGTTCGTATCGAGTGCTTGGCTTGACTGTTTTTAAGTAATCCCAAACGCCAAAAAAGTTTTCCGCTTCGCCAGCATCGTAATCGCGGCAATAATTCCAAAAATCAAATTTGACATTGGCGATATTGTAATTTGTCAAATAACCGGCCAAAGTATTTTTAAATTCATTGGTATAGCTTCGACTGCCGGTTTTTGGAGCAAAGCACATTATTTTTTGGCCGGTATCTGACCAAAAAACATTATAACCATTTTTTTCCGCCCAATTTTTGTCTAAGGTTTGATAAACAGCGCCGGGAGAAATCCAAAGGCCAAGCGCCATGCCCTTGGCGTTCAATTTTGAAACCAAATTGCCCAATCCGTTCGGAAAAGTCGCGGAGTTGATTTTCCAGATGCTTTGGGGATTGGCCCAGCCTTCATCAATGGTAAAAGAATCTATTTTTGCACCATAGGGCGAAATAAGATTCTGGTCCAGCTTGTCAATCAAACCCAAAAGATCGTTTTCGGTATATCGGAAAGGGGCCGTCCACCAGCTGTTATAAGTAAAAAAGAATTTGTTTTCGGTTTTTTTGGAATCAACGACAAACTGCCGGAAATCTTCCATTCCTCTATTATTCCGCGCGACGCCCAACACCGCCTTGCTACCGCCATCAGAATATTGATCCTTTATTTTATCGTGGTAATAAAGTCGCCAAACCAAATATTGGCCGCCAGCATGATTAACCAATTTTGGAACGGAAAACGGGTTATCAGACCAAGAAAACAAATCTGAATATATCAAAGGCTCGCCAATGCCGCCGCTCCAGGCGCAGTTTTCACCGATTGACATCCTTTCGATATCTATAAAAACCGGCTCGCTGGCATTGCGAAAACCAATCCCAAATTCATCGGAAACCACAAAATGACTCTTGCCACTTATTTTGTTATAGATTTGCGTAGTCGCGACAACTCCGTTGGAAACCGTAAATTTGCGTTCAATATAATCATTGCCGATCGCAAATTGGTTGCCATTGGCATTAATATAGACGCCGGCCCGGCTGGTATTCCCGTGCCCTGTCCGAGAAACGCTCGCCTCGGCCGATACCAAATCGATCTTTTTTGATATTGTTTTTCTCCCCGGTTCGACATTATAAGAAATTCTGACTTTATGGTTGCCGTTGGCAAGGTAAAATGATAAAGTTTTGCCGCCGCTGGCGGTGTCCTCAATGCCATAGTCTTGGTAATTGAAATCAGACGCAGTGAGCGCTGGAGTCGGATAAAAACTGGAACGGTAAACAAGATTATCGGCCGCGGCTTGAAGCAATAAAATTTCGCCACCAACGCTTGCCGCGTCAAAATAATTCGATCTTCCATTGGCCGCATGCCAATCAACCCATTGTCCTCCGCGCAATAAGCGATACCAAACTTCATTTGTGGGCGCCATCGCAAAAAAAGCGATATTCCCGGAATCGCCTGCAATAATCGGCCTTAACGCAGTCAGATTCCCGCCCAGGCTTTGCCAATCGCCCCACACGCCATTTTCTTTTTTCACGTACCAAAGTCCGTTGCCCCGCCCCACCGCCGCCATGTAATATATTCCGCCTTCGTTATATATGATCGGATCCGAAACTCCAACGCCACCGGTAAAATTCCATTCTCCCCATATGCCAACGCCGTTTCTCTCAACGACATAAATTTTGTTATCCTGGCCGCAAGCAACAATAATAACTTCGCCGCCATCACCGGCAATAGAAATATCCCCTTTTATCTTCAAATCGCCTATTTTGCGCCAATCCGCAAATGTTCCATCATTGTTTTTTCTCTTTACCCATAAAGAATCGTCCAATCCTTTGATGGCGGCTTCAACGCCAATATCGGTTTTTAAAATAACCGGACTTGCGGTCATGCCGCCTCCCCAACTACTCCATCCCATCCAACCAGAGGAATTTTTTTGGTTAAACCATAAAGCATCGTCTAAACCTCTAATGGCCACATACACACTGTTGCCATCCGCGTCAAGAGCCGCTTGGCCTTTCATCTTCCCGTTCAAATTTTTCCATTCGCTCCAAAAATTTTCCACCCTTTGCACATAGACCACCTCACCGCTTAAGTTCTCGGCAACGACGACGACTTCCGAACTATTATTGACGGCAGAAAGCGAATCAATCCGGATTTTGCCGCCAATTCTTGCCGTTTCCGACCATTCCAAAACAGTGTTGGTAGTATCAAAATTGGAAGCACCCACCACCCCGCCCACCGAGCAAAAAAAGAATGTGGCTATAAATATTTTTTTAAATATATTATTCATATATATGTGTAAGCGACTTTATCAATTTTTAATTGTTTTTTTGCATTGCCGCCAACTGTTTTTGCAGTTCGGCGATTAATTGAGCGATCAACTGGATAAGCAGTCTTTTGATCTCCTGAATTTTTACCAGAATCTCGGCGCGAGTCATTTTTTGTGGTTGCTCTTTTTGCGGCTCAATTATTCCTCCGCCACCGCCGGACGATACGCAGACACCATCGCGACAGATTTTGTTTTCCGCAGAGCAGTTTTGCGCCAGACCTTCCTTAGCATTGCAGGAATTGTACCAATACAGATCAGCGCCATCGCATTTCTTTGCAGCACGACTTGAACAATTCGAAACACATTGCCCGGCATTGCAAGTTTTGCCGCTGGTACAAGTGCCGCAATTTAGCGTTTTGCCGCACCCGTCGCTCCACGATCCGCACTGGTAATTCCCCAGTGTAGCGCAGGTTTTGGGGATGCAACTCGCCACACAATCAATCACGCAATTGGATTGATTCTCCCCACAATTACATATGCCATCGCCGCAGGAAGAAATCTCTTTGCAGGAGAAATTGCATTTTTTTAATGCGTTTTCAGAACATTGCCCCGGTGTTTTTTTATCACAGCCAGCACCCCCCGTGCAATCGGAAACCCCTGTTTTACGACACATATTATCCAAACGATCTTCGGGTTGACAAGTTGCCGAACAACGATCATGTATTGCGGAATTTCCACCCTTATCGCAAAAAGGAATGAAATCAAGCGGGCGCATACCATTGCAAATGGAAGCCGCGCCGCAAACTTCGTTACAATTTCCCGTTTGATCAATATTGTTCCCAACACATACCTTTCCGTACATTGTATGATCTTTAACTTCCAACTCCACTAAATTTCTTCCCCAAAATTCGATACCCCCCAAAATACTCCCCGAATATTTTGCTCCTTCTAAAATCTCTTTATCAATAAATCCTTCTTGCAAAAGCCTTTTAATAAGACTTTTAACAGGAATATCTATTTGAAGCCAAGTCGCATTATCAATGGAAGAAGAACAATTCGGCGTGGAGTCATAATAAAAATCATAAGATTCGGGAATAACTCCAAGCGCCTTGCCATTCACATAAATAGTATGTTTTCTAATATTATAATCAGGGTCATCGGCAGTTTTCCCGCTTAACTCAGCTTCCGTATTTACATATTCTGTTACCCATCCCGGTTTATGACCGCTAGGCCTCCAAAAATGAAGAATATCCAATGATATGGTTTCTCGTTGCTGTTTTTCAACATTCCACCACCCAAAATAATACATTATCCTTCCACTGCGGTAAATATCATCTTTTTTAGGCGTATAACAAATCTTGGTTCTTATTTTTAAAGAAATTTTATCAATATTTTCAATTTTGGGAGCATGATAATTATTATTAAAATCCAGACCGTAATAAGGGACCCCTCCAGCATTATTCGTTTGAATGCCTAAATATATATTTTCCGTTTTATCAACCAAAAATCCAAGCGTATCTATCTTTAAATTGGCAATTAGATCCTTGTCTTGTCGTTTCCAATTAAAATAATAAGGGCAAGAAACTTGCCTATTATTACTATCAGCATCATAAATCATCCCCGTATTTGGCATACAAGGTTGATTATCATAAGCCAAAGTATAGAAACCGCTCCCTGCGGAAACATTACCGTAACATTTCTGATTTGGGTCATTGGGGCAAAGCTGAAAAAATAAAGGATCTTGCGGATTTTTGGTATTAGCGATACGCGCCGTCTTCATCCCGGGATCCTGCCCGATAACGAAATAGCTGGCGGCAAAAATTTGATTGCTGGTCGCAACAAAAAACAAACCGACGAACAGCAAAACCGCAAAAACGTAGTTTTTCATTTTGAAAAAATTATTGATTATTGTGATAAATATATTTTAACACAAAGCCCGGTAAAACAATGCCGGACTTTGTGTTTCAATTATTTTTGCATTCCTGCCAGCTGTTTTTGCAGTTCGGCGATTAATTGAGCGATCAGTTGGATAAGCAGTTTTTTGATCTCCTGAATTTTTACCAAAATCTCGGCGCGAGTCATTTTGGCCGGCGAATTGGCCGCCGATCCGGCAGCGACGCTTCCTCCTCCCCCTCCTCCGCCGCCGGCGATTTTGATTTCAGCGGTGCCGCAATTCCCGCCGCACCCGTCGTCTCCGCGCGTTTTTCCGACACAATTCGGCACGCACGACGAATCGGCGGTGCAAATCCCACTTTGACAAATCTTCTTGGCACCGCATTTTGTATTATCGTCCCGCCAGCCGCTCCCGTCGGATTGGCAAACTTTGCAACCGGAAACAGCGCCGGGAACGCAGACATCGGTTGCAAGACATTCATTGTTGTTCGGACAAAAATTGTCCCAAAAAGGAAGGCAACTCTGCTCGTCATCCACCGCGTAAAGATCCACCGCAGTCGGCGCATATCCCGAATTGGTATTGTAAAAACCGAACCAGCCATAATTTTTCAAAAACCATTGTTCTTCGGTCAGAATTTTGGCGCCGCCGCAACCATTGACTGCATCATACGATATTCGCATCACTGAATTGACTTTCTGGTAAAACTTCACCGGGACCGGCTGGCCATCGCATGTGAAATTATTGCAAGTATCATAAACAATATATCTGACATTGCTCAGCGTATGATAAATCGGGCAATTTTCAGCAGTCTGGCAGACCGCATCATAGCATCCTCCCTCTTTATTTGGGCCGTCGCCGCCCATATAATTAACATAAAACGGCATCTGATAGCACCCGGAAACTATCATGTGCCATTGTCCATCGGGAATAACATCAAGAGGAGCAAAGATCAATCCCGGATCGGGCATAACCTCTTCTTTAATCATCCCGTCATGAAAATTATTGCTGTTAATGCTCGTCCAATATCCGTTCAAAACTTGAATTTTCCCTTGTTGGCTCCCCCATGGACGAGAACAGCCGGCTTGAATTGTTTTGACGGAAATTGATCCGTCGGCATTGGTTTTTGTCGTTGCCAGTTTTGTATTAGCCCACCCCGGAACATCATCGCAGGCATTTCCCGACCCAGCCGCACGATAGCCGGAATCAAGCGTCCAAACACCTTTTGTGGCGGCGGTACGCGTCAGCCATAAAGATGCCGGCTGGAAATTTGATGCCGCCACCGTGATCGCCGCATTAACGGTTTTATCACCAAACCATTCAACGCCGTCTTGCACCATCCGCCATTGGAAATTATAAGCGCCGGGAACCGCCGGAGCGGTAACATTAAAAACAAATTTCTTCGTTGCGCCGGGCAGAATTGATTCATCATCGGAAAAATTTACGCGGCCGAAACTCCAAACGGTATTATCTTGATGGTTTTGCGACCCCAAATGATAATTATCAGTATCACTCCAAGTTGTCGTGCCGGCATTTCTCATCGTTATGATAATCGGATAAACCCGGCCCGGATTCATAAACGCCGGAACTACTTGAGAAACAAACTCGGCGTTGTTGGTTTTAATATCCGCGGCGCAATTTATCGCTTTCGGACCGCCGGCGATAAGTGAACTATTGTTCGGCGCAGTATCGATTGCATAGGCATAAATTGCGCGGGAATTGCCGTTGAACAAGCTTGCCGGCACCGGAAACGAAAAACCATGAGCCGAATAACCGCCACACAAATTGCCAACGGCCGCTTCCCGCGCCAAGTTAGCGGTCGTCGCGCCGACAAAAGACCCGGTGCCTGCCGGGCCGTCGGCATAGAAATAAACTTGCAACGCCGCCGCATAATCGTCCGGGTCGCAAGCCCAGCCGACAAGAGAACTGCAATCGGCGGCATCAAAGAAACCTACCGGCAACTGGTCAGCGTCCCCGGCAACAGATTTTGGCATGCCAAAGAAACAGACAAACAAAAACAAACTCGCAAAAACTAATTTTGTCTTCATTGTGTTGCCGCCAACTGTTTTTGCAGTTCGGCGATTAATTATTGCATTATAACCATTTATCAAAAAAGAAAAAACCGCCCGGACCGTTCGGGACCTGCGCTATCGCGCGGCGCCCCGCCCGCGTCAATTTGCGGATATTTCTTTCGGAAATTTTTCCGTCCATAAATTTGTTTGAAAAGTCATATTCAAATACGATTTAAATATAACATTTTGCCATCCCCAAACCAAAACGCCGCTCAAAGCGGCGTTTCACAATTAGTGCCCATAAGAACATCTAAAAATATTAAAAATTACTTTGCCAAACATTCGGCCTTAGTCCTGTATTCCGCCCAACCATCGCCTTGAGGGCCATAACATGTCGCCCTATACCAGCAACAAATACCGGTTTTGGAGTTCTTTAGGTATCCAGGCTGTTCTATGCAGTCCATGGGCTCACTGGGCCGCTGCATCGCAGGACAGCCGGATGGATTTTGCGGCTCGCCTTTGCAACAGCAAATAACCTTCTTTTTTGCATCTATATCCCCCGCAAACTGGCAATCATTTAATTTCATACCATCGTAGTAACTTTGGAAAAAAGGATATTCCTGCCGGTTAGCGCATTCGGATATTGTATTATCGTTGTTTTCTATCCAATCACCGCAGTACCCGCCGTTATAACCGATGGCAGTGCAAGCCTGGTTGCAATTTGTGATATAGCTGTATGTCTGGTCAACAGGTTGCGATTCTTCTTCTTTAACTTGAGACGCAATTGGTTGTTTTTCGGTCGATTCTTGCGGATTGTCATTGTTTGCGGGCAACTCTTGGGTATTTTCTATCGCGATGTTTTTATTTTGCGGATTCTCTCGGATTAACGCTTCATTTTGATTGTTATTTAACCAATAATACCAACCTACAGCAACTAACGCGGCAATCGACACGATACTAACTATAAAAATAACCGACTTGCTCATCATGATATTATTATTATAATCTTTCATTGCATTATTATAACATGGTACCTGCCAAATACAATTTAGATGTATTATAAGAATGTGCGGGCGTTACACTTACTCATTGAATTTTGGTAGAAGTAGTTTTCGGAAGCACCATCCCAATCCTCCACCAAAATGCCTTGGCCGCGTTTTTTGACGACCACTTTTGGGTTGTCGCGCCAGCCTAACTCCACCGCCAACTCGCGCGGAATGGTAAAAGACAGCGATACTTTGCCCCTCCCGCCGTTCGGGACCTGCGCTATCGCGCGTCGTCCGCCCGCGTCAATTTGCGGATATTTTTTTCGGAAATTTTTCCGTCCATAAATTTGTTTGAAAAATCATATTCAAATACGATTCAAACATAACATTTTGATTGGAAACAAATTAGATTTCATTTTGCGATGTCCGGCGGCACCACTCCAATTAAAATCAGGCCGCTCACCGCTTCGCGACGAGGCAAACTCCGCCCCAGAACGTCTTTTAAAAAATGCCCCAACTGGTCCTTATGGCAAACTCTATAATCCCGATAACTAAAAAACCCAAAGAGATTCCCTTTGGGGGTTTTCAATTTTGCTCAATTTACAACTCTATAATTTCTTGCCGCCAATGAGCGGGGGCGCCGTCGGTTATTTTCGCCGTCTCTAAATATAATTTATTCTCGGACGATACCAGCTTTTTTAAATTGATAGCCCCTTGATGCGTCATATCGTTATATGTTCTTATCAATTTCGGTTCAGCCCCGATTATATTAGCTAAATAATACAGCTTAAAAGGCGGATAGGCGCTAATTTCGCGCGGGCACGTCCAATAGGCAATTCTAGCACTATCGTCGGACCATATCATTTTCATATGTAAATCTTCTTCGCCCCTGGCAAGAACCGTCAGCTTATCGGTATCGTCAAGAGACATTAATTCAATCTTTGGCAATTGAGTTTTGGAAGAAAATGATGTTTTAGTGAGATACTTTCCATTTGGAGATAAGTCTATTACGACATTTATATCATCCGTGTATCCCAACAATTTTAGTTCAATTTCCGTATTTGTTTGCAAATCGCATTTATAAACTTTGTAATTGCCATAGTTTGCGGTTTGGTATATTAAAATATTTCCCGCTTCGCCAAGTTTATCCAAATATTTGGTCCGGCAAGTATCCTGATGGGCATACGGCATCGCATTGTTATTTTGCTGGATTTGGTTCAATTGCGATAACAATGTTTGTATCTGAGCCAATATCGATTGTATCACCGATTGCATCGATTGAACTTGAGCCGGCGTCAGATTATTTGTGGCACCAGCCTTAGCGACCCCAAAACCAAGAAATAATCCCAGAGCCAAAATTATTGCAACACTCGCAACAGTTTTATTGAAAATTTTCATTTGTTAACTTTGTTAATAATAATTAGATAATCATAACAACAAAAAATTTGGCAACCGAACATCAAAACCCTTACTTTTTAAACCGTTGGCAATGTATGGAAACCAGAACAAATCCGGCAAATCTCCTGTTCCGTGCAATATAATGGCATTTTTCGTAAACACATTTTTAAATTCAAATGATATGTGTAATTACACCTATACTACACATATTTTACACATATCAGCCACGATGTAAATATTTAAGGGTAAATATTGATCCTTCTTGGTTCGAACCACATCCTAAAAGATAAAATCCTCTCTATTCAAACGGAAAAACCGCTACTCGTCCTTCAAGAAGTGGCATCCGAGGTTACCATAAATAGCAGGTTAGGACCTACTAAAACGCCTCAAAATAAAGGAGAAATTAACAAACTTTACTCACAGAGTTTACTAATGAGCTGGATAATGAACCAAGTTAGAACCTCATTCCAAGAGTCCGCAAACCCTGCT
>DAOSDI010000010.1:0-8203 GCA_035362275.1 Candidatus Pacearchaeota archaeon
CCGGATTGAAAAAATAAGTTTTCGTGATATACTGATTTTGCCGCGCGCCCGTAGTTTAATGGATAAAATGCCGGCCTCCGAAGCCGGCGACTACAGGTTCGATTCCTGTCGGGCGCACTCTCAAAAAATCCGCCAACGCGCGGATTTTGTTTTTTACCGTGATTTCCGGACAATTATGTAAAGATTGGCTTCTTTTTTCCCCGAATCCAATGTGCCGGATCTTTCAATTTCAAAGCCGGCGATTTTTGCCGTTCTTTCCAACTTCGGCAGGGAAAACGCGTGGTGATAGCGCCGATACCTCTTCTGCCAGGGGATAAAAAAATCGCCCCGGTCCAATTTTTGCAAGCCGAGCATAATTTTTGCCTGTGATTTCAAGAAACTTTTCAAACGCCGCCATTGCTTTTTCCGGATCATTGTTTCGAGGCGCAAATCCCAAACCGCAACGACAAATCTCCCTCCGGGCTTTAACACCCGGAACGCCTCCCGGAAAAAATCGCGGCGATATCCGTCCGACGGAATATGGTGCAAAACCGCCCATGACACCGCCAGATCAAACGCGCCGGCGGCAAAAGGCAAATTGAGCGCATCGGCAACGGCAAAATTAGCATTTGGATGATTTCGCCCGGCGATTTCTACCAGCGCGCTTGAAATATCAACGCCGCAATAGTTTGTTTTTTTGCTCTCAAAAACCGGAAATAACCGGCCGTTGCCGCACCCGATATCCAAAACTCTATCGCCGCGCCGCGCAAACTCTTCCAAAAACGCAACGATATTTTCGGGAACATAATCGCGCGTTTGCGAAAACGATACGGCAAACGAATCGTAATTTTCGCGCGTTTGCGCCAATAATTCATCGGCAATTTGTTTATCCATATTGAAATCACCGGTGCGGGTTCATAGTGTGATGTGAATAGCTTGCCAGTTTTTTGATTTCGTATTTTTCCAGCCGCGCCACCGGAATTTGGTCGGCTTCGTTGTCGCCCTGGCTGACAATCAGCCGAAACCACGGCGTATAATCTTCGGGATTGTCTTTCATTTGACGGCGCAAATCGGCAAACGCCACCCACTTCCAATCATCGGCCTCTTCGGGATTGATTGCCGGCGCGCCGTCAAATTGTCCGTAGAGCAGATGGTCGTATTCATATTCGGTCAGATCGCCCACTTTTACCTTATAGATAAACTCCACACCGGTTTCTTTGACGGGAATGGAAATCCCCATTTCCTCTTTCAACCGCCGTCGGGCCGCCAAAAGCAGATGGTCCCCCGGCGCCGGATGCGAACAGCAAGCATTGCTCCACTGGCCGGGGCAATGGTATTTTGCCATGGCACGGCGCTGTAATAACATTTCTTTTTTGGAATTATAAACCAAAACGGAAAAACAACGATGCAAAATCCCGCGGCGATGCACATCCATTTTCTCTCCAACGCCGACCGGATTGTTGTTTTCGTCAACCAATAAAATATTGTCTTCCATAATTTCAAATATCAAAGCTCAAATGTCAAACAAAATCTAAAGCTCAAACAACAAAGCGGGCGCTGCTTTGCTCTTTGCCGTTTGGTTTTCGGGCTTTGAACTTTGTTTGACATTTATTATTTGAACTTTGACATTTTATTCAATGATCTCAAATATCTTGTGCGATTCGTGCGCCCCCTTGACCAAATGAACCTTGCCCGCGGGAACCGCAAAATACTGCGCCAACAAAACGATGGTCCGGGCATTGGCCGCGCCATTTTCCGGTTTCTCGCGCACGCTAACCTTGAAAGCATCCGGGCCCAGCCGGACAACTCCCTCCTCTTTTGAACACGGCAATGTTTTAACCTTGATCAGCATTTGATTTTTAACTCACCTTCCGTTATCCGCTTCTCACTGCTCATTAACTATTAATTGGCCGCAAGCCGCTTTTATCCCCCGGCCGAAACGGTAGCGCTCGGTGGTTTCTATATTTTTCTGCATCAGAATCGTCTTGAACGCTTTTACCCGCTCCGGCGCAGACGGCGCAAAACTGCCGGTGGAATTATAGCGGATCAAATTAACAAACGCCAATTTGAGCGACAGGCACGATTTGATGAGTTGGGCCAGCTGGCGCGCACATTCGTCCGAATCGTTAACGCCATTGATCATTATGTATTCAAACATCACCCGCCGCTTCGTATTCTGGATATAACGCAAAACCGATTTCATTATAGCATCAATCGGATACTTGTTGTTCGCCGGCATAATTTTGGAACGCAGCGCATCGTTGGGTGCGTGCAAAGAAACGGCGAGGTTGGCTTGCACCGGTTCATCGATCAACCTTTCGATTCCTTCGGTAATCCCGCATGTCGATATGGAAATATGGCGGCCGCCGATGTTCAGCCCCTTTGGGTCGTTTATCACTTTAACCGCCGCCAGCACGTTCTCGTAATTCAAAAACGGTTCGCCCATTCCCATAAAAACAACATTGGCAACCCGCTGGTCTTCTTTTTTCAGCACCCGGGCAAAAAGCAACACCTGCTCGATTATTTCACCTGCGGTCAGATTGCGCTTGAAACCCATTTTCCCGGTCGCGCAAAAAGAGCAGGCCATCGGACAGCCGATCTGGGATGACACGCAAACAGTGTTGCGATTGTCGTGGCGCATCAAAACCGATTCGGCTTTCAAGCCGTCGGCAAACGCCACCAACGCTTTTAAAGAGTCGCCGTCCGGCGAAGAAAATATCTCGGCGCCTATCCCGAGCGGAAAATCCTGCCCTAATTTTTGGCGCAGATCCTGGGGCAAGCCTTGGGCCTGGCCCCAATCATCGATCAGTGATTTTAAAACCGCCTCCCTTGCCTGATTGACACGGTAGGCCGGATAACCCTTTAAAATTGTTTCCAGTTTGTCCAGATTCATCTAATTCAAATAGTCCAGCCACTCCCTCGCCATGCCTTTGCGATAAATAAAAACATCGCCGTGGCCGGGATAGACTGCCGCGCCGTCGGGAATCAGCGCATCCAGTTTTTTCAGCGAGGCCGCCATCTGCGCGTCGGACCCGCCTTCAAGATCGGTGCGCCCGATGCCGTCCTCAAAAAGAGTGTCGCCCGAAATCACAAACCCGTTTTCCGCCAAACAAATCCCGTCCGGCGTGTGCCCGGAGGTTTCAACAACCTTTAATTTTAATTTGCCGATTGCCAGAATATCTCCATCCTTAAGATTTGCCATAACCTCAACGCCGAATTTTTCGGCAATCGCGGCGTTGGCGCCGATATGGTCAAAATGGCGATGAGTGTTGGCAATAAATTTCAATTTGGCACCGCTTTTTTCAATCGCATCAATAATTTTTTGCGGCTCGTCGCCCGGGTCAATCACCGCCGCTTCCCCGCCGTCAACCAGCAGATAACAATTCGCTTGCAATATCCCCACCGCAATCCGCTTAATTTCCATAAAATTAAGCAATTTTTAGTTTTTAATTTCCAGTTTTCAATAAATTATCAGTTTGCCAATAAATCAGTTTCCAAGCTGATACAAACACCGCCGCATTTTGTTTGACGAATTGGAGCAATGGAAATTCAATGAAAACTGAAAAATGCAAACTGAAAATTGTTTTCACATCCCAAACCCTCCCATTCCCATTGATTGCATTTTTCTGGCCACCACCATCTGCACTTTTTTCATCGCATCGTTGATGCAGTCCCGGACGGCCTTTTCCTGTTCGGCCAGAGAAAGATCGGGATTCAATTGGACATCTTCAACCTCCAATTTGCCGTTCATCAATATTTTGACGCCGTTTTTTTCATTTTCCACTTTTTCGTTTTTTAACGCCCCCTGTATCTCCTGCAATTTTTTGATCTGTTTCAATTTCTCAAACATGTTGACTCAAAAATTTTCAATTTTCAATTTCTGATTTTCAATGAATTTTCAATGAACCAATTTTCAAACAAATTCAGTGCGCCCGTTTGATTATTGGACATTGTTTATTTTATGAAAATTGGAGGTTTGAATATCAAAAATTTAGTTTAATATTGCCATTATATATAACATTACTATAAATACAAATTCATTACGATAATATCCAACAACCCGCCCTTATGTTGGAAATATCGCGGCAAAACCGCAACCTCCTCAAAACCCATCTTGCGATAAAGAGAAAACGCAGGCTTGTTGTCCGCAATCACATCAAGCGTTATCATTTTAATGCTCGGCTCAAAATCTTTTTTTGCCATATCGAATATTTTACCAATCAGGCGGGTACCCAATCCCAATCCACGCCATTCTCGGGCAATCGAAATACCGAACAAACCGATATGCCCTTGTTTTCCGCTCATCCGCTCGATACTCGCAACGCCTATGACTTTCTTTTCCTTTTCTGCTACCAAAAAAACGCTGTTCTTCTTTTTTATTTTTTCGATCTGGATTTTAAGAAATTCAGCCTCTTGCTTTAAACTATATTTTTTGTCCGCGGTTAAATAAACATCCTCTTCGATGAGGTTGTTTATGTAATTAGCGAATTTCCTGGCATTTTTAAGATCGCTTGCCGCCAGCTTCCTGATCGTGATTTCTTTGTCATCCAAAATTATCTTCTCCATAATAATCAATTTTAACACAAATTATTTTGACTTTACCCGAAAATCTTATAATTTTAAATTAATAAAAAATATTTTAGGGGAATTTTTAACACGTTTCCAGTCTCGGGCGATTCCAAATCATCATTACATACGGCAAAACCATAATCAGCGGTCACCTTTGCAGCAGTATTCAATAATTGCCGATAATCTTTGCTGCCCGCCCCAACCTCGATAATGATTTTTTTATTCGCATAACCAACGATAAAATCCGCTCCTCCCTCTGCGCTGTCATACGTCAAAGAAGTGTTTATCTTTCCTCCTAAGAATCTTTTTAAATACATACCTACGGTATCTTCAAGCAGTTTGCCCCGAGAATTATCCGCAGAAACAATATTCCCGATCATATTGTAATACATGGACCTGAAAGCCGGAGAAGCGAATAAATATTTGATCGGTTTTCGCGACTGGGAAATATGTGATCCGTATGGATAAATTTTAATCAATGTTTCCGTCTTTTCCAGAACGTCAAAAATTTCCATAACCTTCGGGCGGCTGATCTCAAAAGAATCGGCAATCTTTGAATAATTTATCTGGTCCATATCGGCAACCGCATAAAGAATCGCCGGTATCTTTGAAATAATTTCATTATTAAATCTGCCGGTACGCAAAACATCGCTATTAACAATGCGGTCAAGCGTTTTATTTATTTGATCGTAAACCAAAGCCTCATTCTTAAGCGTAACCATAAACGGCAATGAGCCGTATTTAATGTATTTTTCAATATCCATTCGGTCCAATCCCAGAAAATAATTATTTATCCTCGGCTCCAGCTCTTTTATGGAATTAAAACAATCGTCGGCATTTTTAGAATTGAAAATCGCATTTCTCATATCCGCAGCCAAGCCTTTTTCCTCAAATTTTTCGTTTTTAATTTTCAAAAATTCAGTAAAACTCAACGGATACAGTTTTTCATAAATTGTGCGGCGCGCCACATCCGGATTAATATTCATTGTTAGAGCCGCCGATCCGGTCGCGAAAATAAACACCTTGCGAGATCGGTCATAAATACTTTTCAATGTAATCCCCCATTTCTCGTCATATTGAACTTCGTCCAAAAATAAAATCACCGGTTTATCGGATTTTTCAAAAAATGAGCCTAAAATTTCTTCATAAACCGCCAAAACATCGTTAAGGTTAAGCCCCAATATCTGAACAATATAATCAAGCGACAAATAAAGCACATTGAAGTCTGAATTTCGGGCATTCCAATATAACTGCGAAAGCAATGTGGTTTTGCCCGACCCCCTCAAACCGGTCAGAGTGATCCATCTGGCCGATGAATTGCCGCTCATAAAATCATTAAGATATTTGTTCAATTTTACGAAAATATTCCTTGCGGGACGCTTTTTGTTAAGGTCGTCAAAAACATAAGCCCGCGCCCTGAATTCCGATTGGGCAATCTGATCATTGAGAAAATTAATGATTTTATTTTTTTGTTCCCGGTTCATTTTGATTGATTTTAGTGTCAATTCCATTTTACACTAAACCCCATTTCGGTGTCAAGTCTAATTGACACTGATTTGACTTTATCGCAAAATCATATAATTTCAAGGTATAAAAGAAAAATCGCCGGCCAATGGCACGGCAATCTAAAATCAATCCAAGATATTATTTTACGGAAAGGCTCCGTCGGTTCCTTTCCCGCCCTCTTGGAATTTTCCTTTCGGGAAAAGGCGCCTGTACTGGGTCGGATCAGGCAAAAACGAGACCAAGTCTCATCTTCTATTCCACCTCCTAAGAACTACTGACAAAAATAACAAAAAAATAGAAAGTCAATGGAAAATCAAGCTAGTCAAAAAATTATTGCGCAAAAACTAATCCAGGCCAATCCGCGGACAAAAGCGGATTTAAACGCGTTCAAGCGGCAAATCTGCACGGAATTCAAAATCCCCTATCCGGACAACCTCCGGCTTTTGTCCGCGCTTTCGGAAGTTTCCGAAGGTCTAACCTTCGGGCGAAGGTTAGACCTTCGGAAAATAAAATGCTTGAAAGATTTATTGCGGGTGAGGCCGGTGCGGTCATTGTCGGGCATCGTCAACGTTTCGGTTTTGACCAAGCCCTATCCCTGTCCCGGGAATTGCCTCTATTGCCCGACCGAAGCGGGATTTCCCAAGAGCTACCTTTCCGGAGAACCGGCGGCCGAGCGCGCCAAGCTTTTAAAATTCAACCCATATATCCAAGTCAAAAAACGGCTGGAAAATCTGGCCGCCGAAGGCCACAACATTGACAAAGTGGAATTGCGCGTGATTGGCGGCACTTGGAGCTTTTATCCCAAGGCCTATCAAACCCGATTCATCGCCCGTTGCTTTCAGGCTTGCAATGATTTTGGCAAACCGAAAAATAAGGCTTCATCCATCGCAGGCGAACAAAAGAAAAACGAAACCGCCAAATGCCGCATCGTGGGCATTTCGGTGGAAACCCGCCCGGATTACATCAACGAAAAAGAAATTATCCAGTTGCGCCAATTGGGCGTCACGCGCGTGGAACTGGGCATCCAAAGCGTTTATGACGATGTTCTGAAACTGAATAACCGCGGCCACAAAGTTGCCGCGGCAATCGCCGCAACAAAGACGCTCAAAGACGCCGGATTTAAAGTTTCCTATCAGATAATGCTTAATTTATACGGTTCGTCGCCAAAACGCGATCTGGCTATGGCAAAAGAAATTTTTGGCAATCCCGATTTCTGCCCTGATTTGTTGAAAATTTATCCCTGCGCGGTTTTGCCCGAGGCGCCGTTGCACGAATTATACAAAAACGGAAAATACCGGCCCTATTCCGATGAAAAATTGGCAGAAACTGTCAAGGAAATAAAAAAGATCACGCCGCCGTGGGTGCGCATTGAGCGGATCATCCGCGACATCCCCTCCCCGCGCATAACAACGGGAACCAAAGGAATTTCCAATCTGCGCCAAATCATCGCCAATGATATGGAACGCGAACACTGGCGTTGCCAGTGCATCCGCTGCCGCGAGATCAAAGGCGATTACAATCCGCAAGAAAAAATAATTCTTGTCCGGCGCGATTATCAAGCCTCGCAAGGAAAAGAAATTTTTTTGAGTTTTGAAAATGAAGACAAAACAAAGCTATTCAGCTTGTTGCGGTTAAGAATAACCGACAAAGGAACAAAATTAATGATCGAAAATGCGGGCGATTACATGGAATCGCCCCTACGAAATACAAATACAATCGGGATCATAAGAGAAATACATACATACGGAATCCAAACCGCAATCGGCAAAATCGCGACATCCGCCCAGCACACCGGCTTGGGGAAAAAACTGATAAAAGAAGCCGAGCGAATTGCCAAAACCGAATTCAACATAAAAAAAATCGCCGCGATTTCCGGCGTGGGCGCGCGCCAATACTGGCGCAAAAACGGCTACAAACTGCAAAATACTTATATGGTAAAAAAATTGCGCGAACGAATCCGCGCCTGCTAGACGCCGCCGCCCCGGCGTCGTCGTCTCTTATTTTTATTTTTCCGATGCTTTCGTCCAAGCCTTTCAAGCTTGGACCGAATGATAAATCGAGCTGTCCTTTCTTTTTCAGAGATGATTTGTCCATACTTTTCCAAATCACCCCTCTCCTCCGGCGACATGCCGGAAATTATTATCACCAT
>DAOSDI010000010.1:8303-31147 GCA_035362275.1 Candidatus Pacearchaeota archaeon
ACTTTTCCAAATCACCCCTCTCCTCCGGCGACATGCCGGAAATTATTATCACCATTTAATCACCTGATTTAATGATGTATATTTTTTGATTTTTGTCAAGGTTTGCGGGCGAACTACTCATTGGAGGTAGCGTATTTTTGCATTGTAAGCGCAAAATTAAAAGGGTCTAACCCTCGCAGCAACGAGGGATAGACCCTTTTAATTTTAGACCCGGTGAGCAGTTACTTGCGGGCGCGCCAGCGGCGCTCAAGGGCGCGGGTTTGCGGTTCGTCAAAGCCGAAGTGATGGGCAATTTCGTGCCAGACCACAACCCTTACCAACTCCTTGATTTCTTCGGGCGTGCGCGCCTCTTCCTCAATCAATGATTTGAAAATGGTGATCTTGTCCGGCAGGCGAATGGCATCGCTTTTCCCCCATTGGTTTTCCGGAATGCCTTCATATAACCCAAGCAAATTGCGTTTTGCAGGCCCGTCTTCAATGACAATCGCCACGTTTTTTAACGCGTCTTTAATGTTTTGCGGCAGGCCATCCACGGCCATGGCAGTCAGTTTTTCAAATTCATTTAATTCCATAGCAAATTGATCAGAGTTTTAGAGTTTTAGATTTACATAGGTAACACCTATGTAAATCTATGTAAATTTAAAACGGATAGGTGACGGTTTCCAGACGGCGCTTGGCGGCATCAATTTCTTTGGCGCCGGACCGGCTGGCAATGATGCCGCGCTCAATCGCGGACAGGGTCCTGTCGTAGGTCGCGCGATCCACCGGAAACGGCGTGCCATCTTTGCCGCCCACCGCGAACGTGTATCTTGCCGGGTCCTCGTAAGACGGCTTGGCGCCGTAAATAATCTCGGCCACCAGCGACAGCGCCCGGATAGTTTTGGGACCAACGCCTTCGCCGGCCAGCAACTGCCCAAACTCTGTCGGCGCAAAAAAATGCGCCGTCTCAATCGTCTTTTTCAACCGCTTAATATCAAACTTTTCCGTGACGACCGGATGCCAATGAAATTCAACATCATTTAACTCCATCTCGGAAAATCCGGGCAGACGTCCTTGCGCGCCAAGGCTTTTCCCGGTCGGGCTGGAAACCTCAGGCATATTTTTTGAAACTTTTTTGGCGGCAGTTTGCAAATTTTTCAGCACGGCGGTTGGCTCAAGTTTTACCATCTGCGCGGAAATCTCTTTGTTTTCCCGGCTCTCCTCGGCGGTCAAATTCAGCGGCTTCAGCCGCGCGTCGCTGGCAATGCCCGAATGCGGATTTTCGCAAAAATCGTTCACGCCGTCCGACAGCCAGTGATAGCGGCGCGCTTTTTGCAAATCGGTGTTCATCCCCTGCTGGATCACCGCCCACTTGCCGGAATCGGTGAACAACAAATTGTGCGCATAAATGGAAAATCCGTCCTGCACCAGCGCCGAATCAACTTTGGCCGCCATTCTGCTGGCAAAGACCAGCGTGCCGGTTTTTTCTTCAGTCCAGCCGAGTTTTTGCCCCCACGCCGCGGTTTCTTCCGGCGTTTTGCGCGACACGCGCTTGCCGCCGCAAACATAAAATCCCAGATCGGTTTCCATGCCCCGCACCGCTTCTTTTAACGCGCCCATCGTGGTGACAGTCAAGCCCGAAGAATTCCAGTCAAACCCCATCACACATCCCAGCGACTGAAACCATGCCGGATCGGAAAGCCGCCGCAATAACTCTTCGGGGCCGAATTCCTCCACGATGGCAACGCAAATCCCCCGCCCCAGGCGGGTCATCCTCTCAAACAGCCAGCGGGGGCAGCGCCCCCAATCCAGCGGCACGGTGGCAACTCCGGTTCGCATGAGTCCACTCTAACGCAAAACTGGCTACCAAGCCAGTTTTGCGTTAGAGCAATTTTCAATTTTCAGTTTTCAATTTTCAAACAAAAAGGGCGGTGTCCGTGCGTTAACGATTCCTGCCCACAAGCGATTACAGTCCGCCGACTTATTCACAATGTTTTGCGCCGCGAGAATGGATAGCTGTCGCTAAAGCGACTAACGGTGGCCGCATACCCGCACCGAAGGGATTTTTATCTCGCAAAAACGCAAGCTATCAAAACAGCTATTAGTTTTCTCATTTCACCTCCTCCTTTGTGCTGATGATTTTTTATCACAAACGAAAGAAAAACACAACTATTTCGCTAGTGACCCACTGGGGGCAGCGTATTTTTGCATTTTAAGGGTCTATCCCCCGCACCTGTCCCGAGATAATCCGAGGGATAATCGCGGGGGTTAGACCATGGCCAAAGAATTAGCACAAAATTAAAAGGGTCTAACCCTCGCAGTAACGAGGGATAGACCCTTTTAATTTTAGACCCAGTGAAAATTGGAAATTGATAATTGAAAATTATTTTGATTACTTGGCCAGCGGGAAAAAGATGAAGAATTTGGAGCCCATGCGCTCAATGCTTTCCAGCATAATGTCGCCGCCCATTTTGCGCGCCATTTCGCGCGACATCCACAGTCCCAGCCCCGTGCCGGGAATTTCGGCGTTTTCCTGTGTTTTTACGCGATAAAATTGTTCAAACAGATGTGCCTGCCCTTCGGCCGAAATGCCAAAACCGGTGTCCTGAATGGTGATGGCGCACCGTTTTTTGGCGGTTTGCGCCGCCACCGTCACCGCCACTTTTCCCGCCGGCGTGTATTTGATGGAATTTTCCACCAAATTGGTGACAATCCGTTTGAAACACACCGGATTGACGCGGATCTTGTGGGAAAAGCCTTTCGCGTCAAAAGAAAGCTTCAGCCCTTTTTGTTCGGCTTTGGCCGCCAATCCGTCAACAATTTCCTTGACCACAATATCGGGCGCGATGATCTCGGGTTCAAAATCGGTCCGCCCCTGCTCCAAGTGCGACACTTCCAGAATGTCGGCCATCAGATCGCTCAGATTTTTGACCGATAATACCATCCGGTCAATATATTTCTGTTGGTCCGCGTCCACCGTGCCGGCCAAATCTTCTTTGAGCAAGTCCGTGTAACCGGTAAGCACCGTCACCGGCGCGCGCAATTCATGAGTCGCCATACGGATAAAATTATCTTTGGCGGTGTTTTTTTGTTGCAGATCCTTGGACAAGCCGACATAGGAAAACAGCCGCGCGTGCTGGACGATCAAAAGCAAACTCAAAATCATAATAACTCCCATAATCAAATAGCTTTGATAGACGCCGCCCGCGATCATATCCAGCGTCCGGTTAATGGAAAAATCCGCGGCCGCCAGGGCGTAGACCTCGCCGTCTTCACCGACAAACACCTTGATCACCCGCCGCAACTTTTCTCCGGCAATCTCAATTTCCGACGATACATCTTCGCTGGCGTTAACCCAGCTGTAAGCGATCAGCGACTCGCCGTTCAAAGATGGAGTGACGTCAATTGACGTCCCCACTTGATCGCGGTTTTGCGCGGCAATCGTTTTATAGTCCCGGCCGTCTTTGACGATCACGCGGATATTTTTCAGCCGCGTATCGTTGGCAACAAGCCGATCAATCGTTTTTTGCAACGCTTCGGGGTTCGCCGCGTCCTTGGCCGGAAAATCACGCTCAACCATCGCCAAGAGCGTGTCGCTCACGGTAAAATCATGCGCCTCAATCTCGTTAATCGCCGCGTCCTCAAACGATCGCACCGTGAAAGACACGTAAAAATAAAGCGCCGACGGAATAACGATAATCAGCGCCAAAGAAAACAAAATTGCCGGGTTTTCGCGCACGAAAACAAACGTGTTTTGAAAATATCGCTTCATTTGATTTTTCCGTGTCAAACTTTCTTCGCGCCGCGGTTCGCCAAATAACCGACCGCCGCCACTGCCACCGCCACTGCCACCACCACGATGATGATGATTGCGAACTTGAAATCTTGGATTATTCTGCCGGTTGCCGACGACATTGACGCTTCCTGCCCGGCCACCAATTTTTCAATTTGATCGCCGGTCTTTTTGAAAATATAAACTTCGGAACGCGCGGCAAACCGGCCTTGGCTGTTAATCAGTGTCGCATACACGGTGTGATTCCCGTCATCCAAAGGCTTGTCCAAAGTGTAAGTCCAGCGCCCCTGTGCGTCGGTCTTCACCGCCACGATCACCGGCTGGGAATAGATGAAAATTTTAACATAGGAAAGCGGCAAGGCGCGGCCGGAAATTTCAATCAAGGAAGAGCCACCTTCGGTTTTAACCGATTTTACCTTTTCCACTTTGTAGACATCGGCTTTTGCCGGCGGCACCGCGCTCGGATCGGTTTGCGCCTCAACGGCGAACTTTTCGGGCACCAACGGATCGCGCCCGTTGGCAACTTCATCGCCGTCCAGCAAGCCGTCGCCGTCGGTGTCGGGATTGAGCAAATCGGTGCCAATCTCAATTTCGCGGCCGTCCAGCAAGCCGTCGCCGTCGGTGTCGCGCAACAGAATTTTCCGGTTTTCAATGATCGCTTTTTCGCGCCGGGCGATATCCTCTCTCATGGCGTCAATTTGCCCGCGCATTGAGTTTTTTTCTTCTTCCGTGGCCGCCAAACCGAAAATATCATCGGAAATCCCGTCAATCTCTCCCGAAATTTTTTCAATGCCGGCGTTGACCACAACGATTTCTTCTCCCAATGTTTTTTCCAATTCAATGAAATATTGCCGGGCGCGAACTTTATCGTTGAGCACCAAATCAATCACGTTGGCCGGCAACAGCGCGATCTCGCCGCTCAATCTCGCGATCTGCGCGGCGGCCTCCCGCTGTCGGAGAACCTTTTCTTCACGCAAACTTTCCAGACGGAAATAAACCCTGACCATTTGCGCCAGATTTTCAATCCGCTCCTCGGCGTTCGCTTGCGCAAACGCCGGCGCGGCCGCGGTTTGCCGGACGGTCGCTTGGATGACCTCCTCGCTTTTTTCAATTGATGCAGTACTGGTTTTAACCTCCTGCTCGGCGGCCGCCTTCTCTTCCTCGTTCACCGGCGCGGCGATATTGATGGCAATATAAACATCGGTGGTGTGATAAACGTTTCCGTCGCCGCGGTCAATCTGCGCAAAAACATAATAGTTGCCGTTGGGCAACGGATTGGCGTTTAAATCCGCCGAAAATTCCCAAGTGTCGACAGTGGCTTGCCGGGCCGCGCCCAAATAGAGCGGCGCGGCGGTAACCCCGCGGCGAAGATAGAACATCGCCCCTTTCGCGCCGGCGGTTTTCAACCGCAATTCAATCGCCGCGGCGCGCAAAAGCGCGGCCAATTCCGCTTCCGCGGCCGGCAAAATAATCGTTTGCGGCGCCGCTTTCGTTTTTGAATCCGGCGATTCGGCCGTCCGGACGTTCGGCGCGGCCGCCTCTACCGCCGAAACCGCGGTTTCCATGGAGTAGGAATTGTCAATAATCCTGTCGCTGTTATCGGAAGCCTTTTCGTAATTGGAAACCGCATTTTCACTCTCGCTCTCGTCATAATCTTCAAAAAACTTTTCAAAAATATTATTGCTATTGGTGGAATTTTCCGCGGGCGCGGGCGCGGACGCACATCTGTTTCCCGCGCAAGCGTCTGGCGCCGGCGCCGAGTCGTTTTGCGGCGCCGGTTCGGGCTCATCCTGATCTTCCTCTTCAACGTCGGATTCAATTTGCCTTCTGGTATAAACCACGTCCGGCTCGTTGTATTTGTTCAAAACCACCACCGGAGCTTTTTCTTCGCGGCCCAATTCAATCGGCTCCCGGTCTTTTTTGGTGCTCAGATCAATCGGCGCCTGCCGATCTTCTTTGGTACTCAAATTAACCGGCTCCCGGTCTTTTTTGGTGCTCAAATTCAAGACATAGCGTTCGGTGTCGTTTTTTTTATAAAAGACGATCGGATCATTTTCCTCCGTCTCCGTTTTCGCCGGCGTTTGATTTGTTTGCTCTTGGGAAGGATTTTGCGCTTGATCCTCCGAAGAGTTCGGCGGATTCTGATTGCTGTCGGAAGGCTGGCCTTCAGGATTGCCGTCCACATAATCGGCCGAAGATTCTGTCGGATCATTCGCCTCCAACGCGTCCGGCGCCACCCCCGGATTCTCCCCGTACTTTTTCGGATCAACGGTACCCTCTTTGCTGGGATCCGCCGTCGGCTGATCCCCCGTTTTCGGCGGCGCCGCAGGATCTCCGGACACAGGATTCTCCGTCGCCGCCTGAGCCGCCGCGGCAATACTTTCCGCCAAAGCACGAGAGGCGGTCTCGTCTCCGGTGCGCGCCCCGGTCAATCCGCTTGACAGCGCCGCATATTCCGGACTTGTCGGATCTGTTGGCGCGCTCTCAATCCCCAAAAAATCATAAAAGCCGGAAACCACCTGTTCCTCGGTTAAATCCATTCCCGCGATTGATTCCACATATTCCTCAATCTTCGCCTTCCATTGCTCCTCCGTCATCGGCGTCCCGTCCTCGTTTGTGAGTTTCCCAATCCCCGGCCCAAGCCCGCCAAAAGATTTATAAATATCATAATAATTTTGCTGAGACGTATATCCGCCACTTCCTGATTGAATACTATCAGGCAATCCGCCACTAGTTATATTGCTGTCTGCATTAACAATTAAAATTAAATTAGAAAAAGCAAATAAAATAAACAAAAATGAATAAGGAGAAACCTTTAAACTTTTTGAACAAGCCAAAAAATTTTTCCTATTAATTTTTACTGTTTTCAGAAAAAACATACGATTAGTAATTATTTGTAATATTTGCAGTCAGTATAACATATCTTGTTTTTATTCTAACATCTTTCCGTTTCAAATGTCATTCCATTTTAAAAAACTGCTGTTTGGCAGCTTCCCTATTTTACTGCAAAAAAACAGCATTCTATAAATAAAAGGAGAGGAGCAATTGCCCTCTTATAATTCCCTTTTCAGCTCAAAGGTCAAGCTGTCCATAATCTCTGGAAAAGCGTTGGCCTCCGCGGAGACTATCACTACACAACGCCCATAGGGAACGTTGGCAGTAGTGGAGTCACCGAAAGCATTAAATCTATGAGAAACCGCCAATATGCTCTGGCCATTTTTCTCATAAAATTTTTCTTCGGTGATATTTTCCTCTCCGTAGATCTTTTGAACAGTGAGCCTCGAATCACTGTTCAAATAGGCTACACTTTGCTCCTCATCGTAGAGCTTTACTGATACCTGTCCAAAAATGGACATATTACCGGTATTAAATCTCACATAGGATATAGGGATATCAACAACCTCTCCGGTATTCAAGATTGCTTCCTCTATGAAGTAATCCTGTACGACATCAACCTCGTCTCCGGGCTCAAAAGTAAGCCTGAAGTCATTATTATCCCAATTTACTAATGCGGTTCCTGGCGCGCTCAAGCACGCCACCAGCAGGAATGCGATGAGTGCTCCTGCATAAAAATTTTTACTCATCTTCCTTACCTCCTAGTAGCGGCTCTTTTCTTTTTCTTTATTTTGTAAAGAGCGCATCTACTGCCTTGACTATACACCATTATCCCATTTTGTCAAGTGCCAGGCCACGGCTGTTTGATTTCGCAATTTTAAAAGGGTCCGACCCTTTTAAAAATCAGAGGGTTAGACCCTCTGAACACCTTCTTGTTCCTTATTGCCAAGTCCATATTAAGCTATCCGATTTTGTAGTTTTAAATCATTCACCAGTTTAATAAACTACGCCGGAGCAGAGCCCCGACGTATTCCGGCGGGTAAATAAAAAGGCCCAACAAATTCAAAAAGTTGAGCCGGAAACCTTACGGCTCCCACGAGTAAACTTCCGGTCCGGTGCTTCCTGCAACGATTTGGAAGCACTTGGTCATTTTCTTATCGCTGGTGAATGGCCCACCAAGGACCGCTGAAAGCACCGGGAATTTCGCTTCGGGGTATTTCACCTCGTATATAACGCGAACATCGCTGACATTATATACGGGGAACACTTCCCCCTCCCGCAGAGAGATAAAAGACATGTCTCTTCCCGCCGCTACGAACAAACTGTAGCATTCCTGGCCGGTAACATTATATACCGGCAAAATGCCCGTTTGTTGCTCTATCATACTTACAGCAAACCAGGGATGGATGTTCGGCATCCCATCATCCACCACTTGGGCTTTCCCCATCCCTGGCACGCTCAAGCACGCCACCAGCAGGAATGCGATGAGCATTCCCGCATAAACACTTTTGCCCATTTTCTTATCCTCCTAGTAGCAGCTCCCCCTATATTTGATTTGATTGTTCAAAGAGTGCGTCTACTGCCCCGACTATACACTATCATCCCGTTTCGTCAAGCTATTGACATAAAACCTTGTCAACTGATTGTATGCGTCCACCCACTTCTGCACTCTTGAGGCATTTGAGTTAATTCCTGGACCTTTTAAAAAAATCAGAGGGTCTAACCCTCTGAATGCTTTCCGAAAATAAAGTTTGCAATAATCTAACCATTGCAAAAATTGCGGACGGTTCAGGGCGCGTGGGACGCGGAGGCAATAATCTGGCGAGAAGAAAGATTTGAAAGCGGGGGCGGGAAAGGGTAAAATGAAATATGGAAACGATTTTTGACGCGGACGCGGCGCTGGCGGCGGCAGTCTGGTTTTCGCAAGCCGCCGGATCGCTGGCGGTGTATTTGATTGCCGGGGTGCTCCCCTGCTTTTTGTGGCTGGCGTTTTATTTGAAGCGCGACCGGCATCCGGAACCCAAAAGCGAAATCACCAAAGTGTTTTTGCTGGGCGGATTGATGACCGCGCCGGCGGTAGCAATTGAAATCTTTTTGATCAACATTGTTAACTCCTTCGGTTTCCCCGAAGCAGTGGCGTTGCTTCTGGCCAACATTATGGCAATCGCGTTCGTTGAAGAATATGCCAAATATTTTGCCGTGTGGGTGCGCGAACAAGCCGCCCAACAAAACCGCCATTTGGACGAACCGGTTGATTTCGTCATCTATATGGCGGCGGCAGCACTGGGGTTTGCCGCGGTGGAAAACCTGTTGTTCCTCCTGCCATCGGTGCGGGAACAAATTTTTTCGGGTAGCGATCTTCTGACCGCCGGCGGCGCGGCGGTTTTGGTTTGGTTATCGCTTTTCCGGTCGCTGACGGCGATTTTACTGCACACTCTTTGCTCGGGAATGGTGGGTTATTATATGGCCATGGCATTTTGCCGGAGAAAAAGGAAGGCCGGCATTCTTTTCCGGGGATTTGTTTTGGTAAGTTGCTTGCACGGACTTTATAATTTCTCTATAATGAAAAGCGAGGAGATGAAAAGCGAGGAGAACGCCCTGTTTTTGTTTATTCCGCTGGCAATCATTCTGTTTTTGGCGTTGAATCTTTATGCCCGGTTCAAAAAATTGCTGGCAATGAAAAGCGTCTGCAAAATGTAAAAATTCATCCGTTTTAAAATTTGATGATTTTAAATTTTCCGTTGCCATTTTTAATTTTGCTTTTTAATTTTTTAATTTGAAATATGTCTTCTTTCCTTGAAAAATTGCGGCGGGGCACCGTCGCGCAAAATCAAAACACGGACAACGAAACGGAAGCGTTTCCCGAAGAGACGATCTTGGGTGAAGATTTGCCGCCGGAAGGCGCCGCGACATTTGCCGCCTACAAAACCAAACCGGCGGCAACGAAAAAAAGGGGCATCCCCTCTCTTGAAGAAAAAGACCCGGCAAAGAAAATTATCACCAACGAAAATATTGACGAGATGACCGCGCCGCCGGAAGAACCCGCACCCAAGAAGAAACCGGCGACGGAAAAAAACAAAAAAGCTATGCCAAACAAAAAAATATCCGCGCAAGAAGCGGCCGACCGCGAATGGTTGAACGGCGAAGGCCGTTTGGCCGTCAACGTCTATCAGACCGAAAACGATCTGGTGGCGCAGGCGGCGATTGCCGGCATCAAAGCCGATGACGTTGAAGTGGTCATTGAAGACGATGTGATCGTCATCAAGGGCGAACGGCCCAATCCACTGGACGAAGACGGCGATTATTTCATTGAGGAATGCTATTGGGGGCCGTTCTCGCGCAAGATCATTCTTCCCGTGGAAGTGGACTCCTCCCGCGCCGACGCGGCAATGAAGGACGGCGTTCTAACCGTGCGCATTCCCAAGATCCAGCGCGAAAAAAAGAAAAAGCTCACCATCAAAGAATGAAAAAGGCGCCGAACGGCGCCTTTTTCATTCTTAATTTAAAATTAAAAAATCAAAATGAAAAATTTTGGTGTTGAAATTTTAAAAAAATTTCAACTATTTAATGCTTTAAAATTATTCCTTAATTTTTCATTTTGATTTTTTAATTTTAAATTTTATCGGTGCCGAGGGAGAGATTTGAACTCTCACAGGTTGCCCCACCGGCTCCTAAGGCCGGCGCGTCTGCCAATTCCGCCACCTCGGCAACATTTGACTGCTTTATTTTTAATCCATTTACGCCAAAAAGTAAAACAAAAGCGGGCTTTCGCCCGCGGGAAAAACTTATGAAAGCCGCTTATTGCGCCACCTGCAAAACCAGCGCAATGATCCCCCGCGCCAACAGCGCCACGATGATCCCGATGCCGGCATACATTATCCGGTTGCGCGCCGAAGTAATTTTTTCCGTGTCGCCGGCAGCGGTGATGAAAGTGTAGGCCGCCCACAGCACATAGAACACCGCCACGATCACCAAAATGCCGATGACATAACTGCCGATCGTCTCCACCACTTCAACAAGGGATTTATCGCTAAAATTATATTGATCCCCAAGCCCCTTTCCGGCTTGATCGCTGGGTGTCGGCATAAAATCACTTTGCCCCAAGGCCAAAAGCGGCACAAACATTAACGAAACCAATGCCAGCGAAACGATTTTTTTTGCTTTGTTGACCATATTCTTTATTTTTATACTTTTTTGATTTAAACAATTGCAACTTTCAATTCCATTATATCCCAACCGCATCCGCGGCGTCAAATCATTATTCTCCCCCGCCGACACCGGCAACGCTCATTATCAAGCTCACGATCCCCATTGAGAACGCGGCCACGACCAAGCCGATGGAAGCGTACATGATGCGGTTCTTGGCGCTGGTGAGCTTTTTTTCGTCGCCGCCGGAAGTTACCAAATCAAACGCCCCCCAAAGCACCATAAACACGCAGGCGGCGATGATCGCGCCGAAAAAATAGCCGCGAATTCTTCCCAGCATCCCGGTGATGCTCACGTTCGTGGGCACTTCAACATAGGGCACATCGTTGTCGGCAAACAAAACCTGCGGACAAAAGAACAAGAACTGAAACGCCGCCAGCCCGCCGATCTTCCGATGAAGTGCCGGCGCATTAAAAATATTTTTTTTACCCATATTTTTGTTTAACTGCTTTGCCAAAGAGGCAGAGGTATTTGATACCGCTAAATTTTAGCGGTATCAAATACCTCTGCGACAATTTTCAATCGGCGCCCAAAATTTGCTTGATCGCCTCAACAAACGCCGCCGAAAGCGCGATAATCGCCAAACCGACCATGGAAAATGTGATGATCTGCTTACCCTTGGTGATTTTGTTTTGATCTCCGCCGGCGGTGGCAATCTCAAACCCGCCCCAGATGATCAGGATCGGGCAAACCATCAGCGCCAGTCCAAAAATCACGCCCGAAATTTTGCCGGCAATGTCCTCCACCGTCAAATCGCCTTGCAGCGGGCTCACCAACACCGCTTCCCCCGACCCGCCGCTTCCCTGATTATCCGCCGGAGCATCCGCGGTTTCATCGGCACAGACAATTACCGCCGGCAGACACAAGAGCAAAAACATCGCCACGGGCGCCATAATTTTTGGCAAATCGATTTTTAACATATTCATTTATTTTGCGGTGACAACATCCCAAATAACCGCCTTGATCACATTGGAAAGCGCGATAATTACCAGGCCGACGACCGCGGCGGTGATAATCTGTCTGCCTTTTTTGGTTTTTTCCTGATCCCCGCCCGAGGTGGCGATCATAAATCCGCCCCAGATGATCAGGATCGGACAAACCAAAAGCGCCACGCCGAACAAAAACCCCATCACGCTACTGATCAACTGATCAAGATTTTTGTTGACGGGATTGGTAAATTCAAACTTCTCCGCGGCGGCAATTCGCCCGACCAGCAAAACCGCGGCGGCAAACAACGATCCGAAAACTTTGGAAATTATGCTCATTATCTTAATTAAAATCTATTACTTCTTAAAAATCAAGCCATAATGGAAATTGCCGGCATCAAATTCTCCGATCGATTCAAATCCGGCGCGCGCGGCAACTTCCTTGACTTTTTCGGGCGGCAGTTTCTCCGCCGGCCCCACGCGGACGCCCCCTTTCCAATCAACAACCAGAACCTTGCCGCCGGCTTTCAGCACTCTTTTGGCTTCGCCGAACACCGCGCCGATGTCGCCGACCTGAAACAGCAGATTGGTCATCAGCACCAAATCCAGCGCATCCGCCGGCAAACGCGGCACCAATTTTTCAATGTCGCCCTTGACGAATTCAATGTTTTGCAATCCCGCGATCTTGGCGCGGCTTCTCGCCGCCGACAGCGGCTCTTCCAGCAAATCAACCGCCCAAACCTTGCCATGATCAAGAATTTTTGCCAGCGCCAGCGCCCATTCCCCCGACCCGCAACCGAAATCCGCGGCAATCGTATCGCGCCTTAATTGCAATTGCTGTTGCAAAATCAGCCCGGGATTTATAAATGTAGACGCCATAAAAATGTAAAATTGAAAAATCAAAAATCAAAATGACAATTTGCGCCGTAGGCGCATCCGTCCTTAATGTTTCTGCATTTCAAATTTTTAATTTTGCATTGTCATTTTACATTTTGATTTTTACATTTTCAATTTTGTTTCACCAGCACAAAAACCGGACAATAAAGCAAACATTTTATTTTTTATAATAACTTGCCGTTGATTTAGATGCAATTGGCCGACGCGACTTTGTCGCCGTCTTCCAGGCGCATAATGCGCACGCCCTGCGTGGGGCGCGATAAAATTGAAATCCCCTCAATCGGCACGCGGATCACCTGCCCTTTTTTGGAGATCACCATCAATTCTTCTTCGTCGGTGAGCACAAACGACGTTACCAATTCTCCGGTTTTGGCAGTAATTTCCGCCGCCTTGATGCCCGAACCGCCCCGTCCCTGCAAGCGGTATTCTTTGATGTTGGTGCGTTTGCCATAGCCATTTTCCATCACCGCCAGCACCAGCCGCTCGCGCGGCTTGCCGTCCGCCCCCACCGCCGGTTCTGCCGGAATCACATCCATTCCCACCACTTCATCGCCGCGTTTCAAAGCGATCGCTTTATTGCCCGCGGCCTGCCGCCCCATCGGGCGCAAATCTTTTTCTTTGAAGCGCACCGACTGCCCCTTTTTGGTCACCACGATAATTTCGTCGTTGCCGGAAGTTTTGGCCACTTTGCGCAAAAGATCGCCCTTTTTGAGGGTAACGGCAATCAGCCCCGAACGGCGGATATTGTCAAAGTCTTCCGTCGCGGTTTTTTTGGCAATGCCGTTTTTGGTCACAATCAACAGATATTTGCTTTCCTCGGCAGTGCCGTTGCCGTTGGCTTTGGATTTGTTTTTGCCCGCCATAGTTTTGGCGGAAGCGGATCCCAGCGACATCAGATAAAGCACTTTTTCTTGCGCGCCCAAATCCAAAAAATTCACCAGCGCCCGCCCTTTGGCCACGCGCGCTCCCTCCGGAATTTCATAGGCCAAGGTTTGAAAAACCCGCCCCATATCGGTGAAGAACAATATCCGGTCGTGCGTATTGGCAATCAGCGATTGCTCCACGATGTCGTCGCCCACGGTTTTGAGGCCGATAATGCCTTTTCCCCCGCGCTTTTGAATTTTGTAGGTTTTGGGATCAATGCGCTTGATGTAGCCGGAATTGGTCAGCGTGATCGCCACTTCTTCGTCGGGAATCAAGTCGGCTTCGGAAATTTCGCCGATCTTGTGAACGCAGACTTTTGTGCGCCGTTCATCGCCGTAGGTTTCTTTGGCCTTCATCAGTTCTTTTTTGATCACCGCCTTGATCTTGGCCGGGCTTTTTAAAATGCCGAGATATTCGGCGATTTTGGCCTCCAATTCCTTCAATTCATTGTCAATTTTCTGCCGTTCCAGTTTCGCCAGCGCCGCCAGTTTGGTTTCCAAAATCGCATTGGCCTGGATCTCGTCAAGCTTGAACCGCTTCATTAAATTGTGGCGCGCGTCTTCGCGGTTTTCGGATTTTCTGATGATGCGGATCACCTCGTCAATATCGGCCAGGCATCTCACCAACCCTTCCAAAATATGCGCCCGCTCTTTGGCGCGGTCAAGCTCAAATTGGGTGCGGCGCGCCACCACTTGCTTGCGATGCTCCAAAAAATAATTCAGCGTTTCGGCAAGGCTCAAAACCTGCGGCTGGATGCCGTCCACCAGCGCCAGCATATTCAAATGGAAGGTGCGCTGGAGATCCGTGAATTTGTAAAGCCGGTTGAGAATTTTTTGCGGCTGGGCATCGCGGTTGAGGTCAATCGCCACGCGCAGGCCGTCCTTGTCGGATTCGTCGCGGACATCTTTGACGCCGTCAATCTTTTTTTCCGATACCAATCTGGCGATCTGCTCCAGCAATCCCGACTTTTGCACCTGATAAGGAATCTCGGTGATGACGATCTGATAGCGATCGGTCTTTTCATTTTGCACGATCTCGGCCTTGCCGCGGCAAACGATCGGCCCCTTGCCTTGCGAATAGGCGGCAACAATCTCTTTGCGGTCAAAAATTTCTCCACCCAAAGGAAAATCGGGACCCTTGATAAACTCAAACAGATCTTCGGTGGTCGCCTTGGGGGCGTCAAGCAGATATGTAAGCGCATCGCAAACTTCACCCAAATTATGCGGCGGAATGTTGGTGGCCATGCCCACGGCGATCCCCAGAGAGCCGTTCAAAAGCAATTGCGGCAAGGGCGACGGCAAAACCGACGGCTCTTGGCGCGTGCCGTCGTAATTGTCAATAAAATCAACCGTGTTTTTGTCAATATCTTCCAAGACCGCCTCCCCCACTCGCGATAAACGCGCCTCGGTGTAGCGCATCGCCGCGGCCGAATCTCCGTCAATACTGCCAAAATTGCCTTGGCCCTGCACCAAAGGATAACGCAAAGTGAAATCCTGCGCCAAACGCACCATCGTGTCATAGACCGAAGAATCGCCGTGCGGATGGTAGCGTCCCAGCGCCGAACCCACCACCGTGGCGGATTTGCGGTATTTGGCGGTGTGGCGCAGACCTTCTTCCAGCATTACATACAGAACGCGGCGCTGGACAGGCTTCAAGCCGTCACGAACATCGGGAAGCGCGCGCGACACGATCACCGACATCGCGTAGTCAATGTAGGAATCCTTCATCATTGACACAATCTCGGCAGGCTTCACCTGTTCAAATTCCAATTTTTCCTGGCCGTTGCCATTATTTTTGTTGTCTTTGTCTGATTTCTTCGCGACCATACTTTAATGCAAAATGTAAAAATCAAAAATCAAAATGACAATTAAAAATCTAAAATGTTTCCGCATTCCAAATTTTTAATTTTGCATTGTCATTTTACATTTTGATTTTTTAACTTTTAATTTTTAAGGTGTCAGCACGATGATTTTGGCTTCTTCAAGATTGATCTCCTTTTTCTTTATCGTGAGTTTTGCCAGCGGCTCGGTCTGGGAAATGCCGGCGGTCTTTAAAAATTCTTTCAAATTTCCGGCCTCCAGTTTCAATTTGGGAATCTCGTAATTCATCGGGATCGCGATGCTGGGTTCAATCTGCGACACGACTTTCAACGCCTCTTTGGCGCCAAAATCTTTCCCGCCGCCGGCGGGAAACATCAAAATATCAACATTGCCGATTTTTTCCACCTGCGCCGCGGCCAATTCTTTGCCGGAAAAATTGCCCAGATGGCAAAGCTTCATCTCTTCGGCTTCAATGGTATAGATCGTTCCCATGGCAAAGGATTCCGGCGCGGCGGCATCTTGCGCAACACCGGTCTTCCCGAAATTGAAATCAATCCCCCGGATATAAACGCCCCGGGATTCATATTCGCCCGGGCCGTCAACCAAAAACGCGCCGGGAGCGATCTTTTCCAAATCCCCCTTGCCGGCGGTATAGGACGCGCTGGTCAACAACACGATTTGCGCGCCGGTTCTTGCCGGCGGCTTGAGACCGGTTTTGGCCTCGCTGGGCGGATCCACAAGCAGAGTGATGCTTTCCCCCTTGCCCTTGGGAATAATGATCTCAAAACAAGATTGTCCGTGCCAAATTATTTGCATAAAATCATTTCAAAAAACAAAATTGGAATGGTTCCAATTCGTTCATTCTACCACAGCGGCAAGATAAATTCAAACTCGGCGGCCCAGAGATTCCAACAATATATCTATTTGACGATGAAACGACGCTAATTCAACGTCGTTTAGCAATACCGTTTCGCAAGCGCGGCACATTTATCAAGCCGCTGGTCGGAAGATTCCGGCGATATTAATTCCCTTTCCTCCAATTTTTGAAAATCTTTAAACGACAGCGGCAAAGTTTTTGTTTGATAATTTCTTGCTGTAATCCGCGCAAATCTAATCGTTTGCGGCGCGTCAATCGCGATTAAAACAAACTCCTTGTTTTGAATTAAAACTTCAATCTCGCCGACATTCCTGATGCTGGTAACCACATAATTTTTACCGGGAATAATTCTTTTCTGCGCCATTTTTGAAAGCACTCCGTTTCCATATTCACGGCGCAAGACGTTGCCCAAATCCTGCAAATTCCGGCATGAAGGCTCAATTCCGCGCGCCGCCGCTTCTTGGCGAATAATATCCGAAAGTGAGATATGGATGAATCCCTTCTTTCCCAAATAAACGGCAAAAGTATCTTTGCCCGCGCCCATTTTGCCGGCAACCCCGATGATCATATGGACAACGATTTAAAGGTTTCTTTCAAACATTTTGCCTTTTTTTTAATTTTATCGGCAAATTTCCCGGCAGTAATTTTGGCACGTGAAGATTTTGACCGCCAAAGATTTACTGCAATAACTGCCGCGAAATAAACAAAAGCCGCGGCAAAAAGGCAAATTCCGACCAGTGCGATTTTTCCCAGAAATCCGGCAACGGCTTCCACGCCCATAATTTTGGCGCTCATCATTGCGAAAATGACCAGTATCCAAAATTTCAACACCCTGCCCGCGATCTTCTTTTTAATGACGGTTTTTAGCGGTTTTGATTTGCCGGCAACGGACACAATTTTGGCATGCGCCAAAAGATCGTCCGCCGCCGCGCCGATGGCTTGGGCAAAATAACCGCCGAAAAGAAGAATGATCGCCGCCGATGCCAATTCAAACATCAATCCCGGCGCTTGGCGGAAAAAATTTTCAACAAATTCCCGTATCATCGCAATTGTGTCACCATTTTGCTTTGTGCAGGCCGATATCATAGCCAAACCGGTTAAACAGCAAATGCAAAAAGAAGGTCATCACAAAAATCGTCGCCCACACCAGCAGATCGCCGGCAAGATATTTGCTCACATAGGCCCCCAAAAAAATGAAACTGCCGATGACATAATTGGTTTGGTCCCACGGCATAAACGGCGCGCCGGGCGGCAAATTGAGCCGCCGTTTGACAAATGCCGCGGCCAAATCCCCCGCCACCGCGCCGCCGGCAAACAACAGCGAAAACATCCACAAATTAACCGATTTATAATCCAAAAGCGAAAGTTCAGCCGCCCAGGAAAACCGGTAAAGCCACCACTGCAAAAGCGCCGCTCCCATTCCCACGATCAAGGCGCTCGCCGCGCCGCGCCAGGTTTTGTGATCGCCGAAGATTCGCTTGCCGCGCCAGGTTTTGCCAAAATCAACCGGAAACGCAAGTTTTGGAAATATGCCGGCATTGCGCGCCAAGGGCGGCGTCATATTGGCAAAATACGCCGGCAAAAAAAAATACAAGCATGAGATAATGAAAACAATTGCTTCCATATATTGCCACTTTACTACTTTGTGATAAAATTTCCAATAGATTGCGGTGGGTCCAATATGTTGAAGTGCGATTTACACATACACAGCAAATATTCCTTTGACAGTCTGGCCGATCCCGAAAAGATCGTTGATTTGGCATTGGCGCGCGGCCTCCGATGCGTTGCCATTGCCGATCACGGCAATATGGCCGGCTCGCGGGAAGCGCAAAAGTATATTCAAGAAAAAAACTTGCCGATAATCGCCATTCCGGCCGAAGAAGTCAAATCCAAACAGGGCGACATTTTGGCGTTGAATATAAAAGAGCCAATCCCCGACCATTTGCCCGCTGGCGAAACATTGAAAAGAATCAAAGGCCAAAACGGACTGGCGGTCATCGCCCACCCGTTCGGCTCGTTTTGCGGTTTCAAGGAAAATTTGGGAAATTATCTGGGACAATTTGACGGCGTTGAGATTTTGAACGGCTCGGTATTTTCCGGCAACGAAAAAGCCGAAGATTTCGCACAAAAGCATAACCTGCCGTTCACCGCCGGATCCGATGCCCACTTTGCCAACCGCTTCGTCGGCAGTGTTTGGCTGGAATTGCCGCTTGACTGGTCGCCGAATTTGACGCCCGGCCAAATTATTGCCGCCATCAAACAAAAAACCGGCAAAACCGGCGGCGCCTTCCAACCCTTCCTCTCCAAAGCCATTGACCATTCCTTCCGCTCTCTTGCCAAATTAAAAATTTTATTTGGCAAAAATCAATAGCAACCGATGTTTTCAAAGTGGGAAAGTTTGAAGCGGGGACCGAGGATTTTTTGGAAGATTTTTGGGCGGTCATCGGGCAAGAGTTCCACGGCGATCACGTCAATTTGCCATTTGACGTCAAGCGGCACCTTGTTTTTTATCAGCCACATTTCCGCGGCTTTGGCAATCTTCCATTTTTTTGTTTCGTTTACCTTATCCTGCGCCAAATATTTGGAATTGGCCTTGATGGTTTTCACTTCCACAAACGCGAACGCATCACGTCTTTTGGCAATAATATCCACTTCGGCGATTTTGGGCCCGCCCAAAGCGCGCAAGAAAAAATTCCGCCCCAAAATCCGGTAGCCCCGGCTTTTTAAATAATCAGCCGCCAGCCGCTCCCCCAGCGCTCCGGTCGGCAAAGTGTTTGGCATATTGTTCGTCCAATTTATTTTTCAAGCGCCGGTTTTTGAAAAACGACGCCGCGAAATACGCCGCGATCAGCAACGCCGCCAGGAAAATGAGCGCCGCCACGCCGATGAGATTGTTATAGGCCTGCCACCAGGGCACGCCGAAAAATTTTTCCTTGACGTGCGGCAGAACCGCCAGCGTGCGCAAAAAACCGCCCAAAGACAGATCTTCGGTTTTGCCGATCGCCAGAGAATAACTGCCGCTGTTGCCGGAATTGGAAACTTCAATTTCATATTTTCCGGCAGGAACTCTTTGCTCCCATTCCGGGCCCTTGGCATAATAGTCGTTGGCAAACGGCTCATAGGTGACCGGCCACAAAGAATCCTCTGCCGAAATACGGGAAAACAATTTGCCGTCTTTGCGGATTACCGCCGAAAAATCCGTCTGCGCGAATTCAACCCGCGGCGACAACAACCCGACATAAAGCAAAAACGGCGTTTTGGCATTGATTGAATAAACCGCGGGCTTCCCTTCCAGCCAGCCATAGAACGCCTGGGAAATTTCCGGCCTTTCAATCTTGATTTCGGCATTCGCCCCTTCCATCCGCGGCAGATGCGCGCCGGCCGACGGCGCAAAAACAAGCGTCAATGTCGCTAAAACGATGAATCTCAAAAAAAAATTGGCATCCATATTCTCCAGAATACCAAAAATCTTCAAAAATAATAAATCACCCTATAAAAATAAAAGGAGACGAGCAATACTTTGCTACGTTCTCCGCCGGCGCAATCTTTTTTCACTGCCGCAACTTTTCAAAATTTATGATTAGGCGCCTTCCATAAATAACTTCCATATATTGCCCGCAGGTTTGGCTCAGATTTCAAATTTCTGACCAAGCAATATTTGAGATGTAGCCTCTCGCTACATTGAAAATATTGCGCCCGAAGAAATTTGAAATATGGGGCAAAGATGTGGGTATGGTGTGGAAGTTATTTGTGGAAGGCGCCTTATGCTACAATGTAGCTGTCGGACTTCGGATCAATGACGCTCACAATATGAACACAACCAAAAAACTGGCGACTGCCGCAATTTTGTTGGTGGCGGCCTCGGCGTTTTTAATAATGGAATTACCAAAAATAAAAACTGCGGAGACGAACAACGGTAACCCCGCCGCGCAAATGATTCTGTATTACGGAAATTCCTGCCCTCATTGCAAAACCGTTGAAAATTACATCGCCGAAAATAATTTGGCCGAAAAATTGCGGATTGAACAAAAAGAAATTTCAAGCGACCGGACAAATCAAGACGAATTCATCCGGACCGCCAAGAGTTGCGGCCTTGGTTCGGACAATTTGGGCGTGCCGATGCTCTGGGACGCCAAAACGCAAAAATGCCATTCGGGCGACCAAACCATCATTGATTTTCTGAGACAAGCGGATACGAAACCGCCATTATGAAAAACAAGGGCGCATTTTTTATTTTTATTTTTGCCGCGGCAACGGCGGCGGGAAAAGCCGAAGCGATTTGCCCGGTTTGCACCGTGGCCGTGGGCGCCGGCATCGGGCTTTCGCGCTGGCTGGGCATCGGCGACTTGATCACCGGATTATGGCTGGGCGCGTTTTTGCTTTCACTGGCTCTGTGGACCATTGACTGGCTGGGCAAAAGAAAAATCCACTCGCCGATCGCCAAATTCGCCGTGATTTTGGCCGGCTACGCCATGGCGATCGTGCCGCTCTATTACGCTGAAATTACCGTCCATCCGATTGATTTTCTCCGTTCCTGCGCCCAAGACAAATTGATTTTGGGAATTATTGAAGGCTCGGCCGTGTTTTTTTTCGCCGCAAAATTGTATGAATCATTGAAAGAGCGCAATAACGGGCGCGCCCATTTCCCCTTTGAAAAAATCGCCCTTCCCGTTATTTTCCTCTTGTTTTTTTCGTTGGCATTTTATTTTATAACGCGTTAAAAATATGAAAACAACCAATGGGCAAATAAAAGATCTTGATAAATTCGTCGCCAAAATCGACGAGATGAAAAAGAAAGACAAGATGGACCTTTCCAGCGATCAGGATCTGGTCATTGCGATCATGAATTTGGTGAGCATTGAGGAACATTTCTTTTTCACCGCCGAAAAAACCGGCAGTAAGAATTATTATGATTTGCTTTCCGAAACGCGCGAAATGCGCAAAGAATTGCTCAAAAAAATCGTCAAAGACCCGGAAGGCGAAGTTTGGTGCGTTTCAAAACACCTGCTGGCGGCGTCCTATCGCTTAATGGAAGTGGGCACCAAGCAGTTGGCATTAAACAAAAACGGCGCCTATGATTTTTTTGAAAAATCTTTCAAGCTTTACACTTTATTTTGGGGATTGAATATGGGTGCCGTTGACGCCGCCGGGATAAAAAAAATTGACGGCGGGGCCCTCAATAAAAACGACAAAAAACCGCAAGGATTCGTGGAAAAGCTCGGCGATCTGGTCAAACGGGCGATAAACTGTTGCATTGAGTGATTAGCCCGCCGCGATTTTTGAATCCAAATTTTTCACCTCTTCGGCAAATTCGCCCCGGGCCATTTGCGCGGCAAATTTTTTGGGAAAAACGATCTTTATGCCCGATGCCAGCCGCACTTCTATTTGTCCTTCCTCCTCCCCGCCCCCGCGATTGTTTTCCGCCGCCGGCCGGCGGTTTTTTTCTTCAAAAATTTTCCCCTCCGAATCGTTGCCGTCGCTTGCGTTTTCCCCGACATCGGGTAAAATCAGCCGGCCGTCTTTCAACATCCCCGCAAATTCAAAAGTGGCCGCAAAATTTTTCGCCGCCAGCGGCGCGGCGGCGGGAGAAATGCCGTAATCGGAAACCAAAACCGCCGGCAGATTTTTGGGCAAATTTTGCCCGGCAAACCGCGCGGCCAAGGCGGCAAAAAGCGAAGGTCTTGCCGCCGCGGCAAAAATTTCATTTTGCCGGAGATTTTTCGGATAATCAAAAAGCGGCGGGGCGGCGGGAGCAACGGAATAATTTCCGGCAAACCGCTCCAAGAAACCGAAATGGACCAGCGCGCCGATTTTTGCCGATGCCGCGCCGCAAAATGAACCATAACCCAAGCCTCGTGCCAGCGATATCCGAGAATGCGGCCCTTGCCCCAAATCGTCAAAAATTTTTTTTGCCGCCAAGACCGCGGCCGGCAAATCCAGCGCAGGATAAGCACGGCTACGGATTTTTTTGCCCGCGCCGGAATTTTTGTTTTTCCCCAATTCTTGCACCATTTCTTTATTTTTATCTTTTTTTATCTTAACAAATTAAAAATTGGGGCGCAAATAAAAGATTTAGGCTTAAAAAATAGCTTAATCCACAGCCAAGCGGGGTTTTCCACAGGTTGCAGGATAAATTCATTATTTTTATCTCAAATATGAGATAAAAATATATATGCGCGGACCATATCCCCTGTGGATAACTCAAAACAAAAAACCCGCCCCGGAGGCGGATTTAATGCTGTCAGACATATGACATTAGCCAGTGGACCTGCGGGGAATCGGACCCCGATTACCTCCATGCCATGGAGGCGTGATACCACTATACTACAGGCCCTCAAACTAATTGAATATACCGCAAATCTCCAATTTTGCAATCTTTTTCTAAAAACTTTTTCTAAAAACTATTAACCGTAAACTAAAAACTAAATTTTGCTTCGCAAAATTTGTGCCCCCGCCAGGAATCGGACCTGGATCTAGAGCTTAGGAGTCTCTCGTTCTGTCCATTGAACTATGGGGGCGGCAAGGAGAAGTTTAGCAAAAAATACGCTTGTTGGCAACGGAATTCAATGTTAAAATGAACGAAATTG
>DAOSDI010000010.1:31247-38740 GCA_035362275.1 Candidatus Pacearchaeota archaeon
TAGCAAAAAATACGCTTGTTGGCAACGGAATTCAATGTTAAAATGAACGAAATTGATTTTTAAACTTTGAATTATGGCTTCAAGATCTCTTTCCCCCATCATTTCCGTGGCCAAAAAGGTTTGCCCGGCGGTGATCACCATCGTGGTTTCCAAAGACGTTTCCCGCGTGGAAGGTTTTTATTTCGTGCCCCTGGGCGACCGGCAAACCGTGGTTCCCAAAATCAACGACTCCGGAGAAAAAACGAAGATCGGCGGCGGTTCGGGATTTATCATTTCTCCCGACGGCTACATTCTCACCTGCTCCCATGTGGTTGACGATACCGACGCCAGCTACACCGCCATCGTTGACCCGGAACACAAGTATGAATGCCAGGTGCTGGCCAAAGACCCGCTGATTGATCTGGCGATCCTCAAAATCAACGCCCGCCAAAAACTGCCCTGTTTAAAAATGGGCGATTCGGAAGCCATTCAACTGGGCGAATCCGTGCTGGCGGTCGGCAATCCGATGGGAGAATTTGACGACACATTGTCGGCCGGCATCGTTTCGGGTTTGAGCCGCAAGATCACCGCCTACGGCGGCAGTAAAATGCAAGAAACCAGCCTGCGCGGACTGATTCAAACGGATGCGGCCATCAATCCGGGAAATTCCGGCGGCCCGCTGGTCAATATGAGGGCGCACGCCATCGGCGTCAACACCGCCACGGTAATGGGCGCACAAAATCTGTGCTTTGCGATTCCGGTGAACTATGCCAAAAAAATGATGGAAGAAGTGCTGAAATACGGCAAGCTCAAACGGCCGTTTATGGGCATCCGTTATGTAATCCTGAACCCCGAGATCGCACAAACCAACAAACTGCCGGTGGATTACGGCGCACTGATCGTGCGCGAAACTTTCGGCGAGCCGGCGGTGATTCCGGGAAGCGCCGCGGATCTGGCCGGCCTGAAGGAATATGACATTATTTTGGAATTCGGCGGACAGAAAATCTCCCACGAGCGACTGTTAACCGATATTTTGCAGGATTGCAAGATCGGCGATGAAATTCCCGTGGCAGTTTTGCGGGACGGCAAGATTTTAAAACTCGGTATCCGTTTGCTGGAAAGAAAAAACTGCTGAAATTTTTAGGCGCCTTCCACAAATAACTTCCATATATTGCCCGCAGGTTTGGCTCAGATTTCAAATTTCTGACCAAGCAATATTTGAGATGTAGCCTCTCGCTACATTGAAAATATTGCGCCCGAAGAAATTTGAAATATGGGGCAAAGATGTGGGTATGGTGTGGAAGTTATTTGTGGAAGGCGCCTTAGAAAGCAAAACGGCCTTCCGGCCGTTTTTAGTTTCGCATTGCTTTTCCTCCCACTGATTATCAATTCATTCCTCATCTGCTATTTTTTTATCCTTTGCTCAATTTGGGCACCAGCATCGCCACGTAAATCGCGGCCACGCCTACCACGCCATAGACAATGGTTTCCAGCGTCGGCACGCCGCCCAATAATTGATTCACCAAATTGAAATTGAACACCGCCAATCCCCAATTGAGTCCGCCCACAATCACCAGCACCAAGGCGGTAATATCAAGCCAGGTAAGTTTCATAAATTTATTTTAAATTAATAAACGCTTGCCCCGACCTTTTGGTTATTGCTTCATTATACCTCACATCTTTAATTTCTGGCAATGTCTATCGCGCCCGCTACTTGAAAAATTCCAGGATTTTGGCGCTGGCATTGGCGCCACTCTGCATGTCTCCAGTTTCGGAACAATGCAAGCTCTCACGCACCGAAATCGCAATTTGTTTCGCGTCCAGCGCCAAACGGCCGCCTCCGCATCGGGCCATAAACTCGGCGTTGCGCTTTTCCTGCCCCGGAATCGGATCGGTCAAGACCATCCGCTTGCCCAGCGCCATACATTCGGAAATCATCAAACCGCCGGGCTTGCCTACCACCACATCCGCAATTTTCATATATTCATCCAGCCGGCCGGTCCAATTGACCAGCTTGAAATTTCTCCTCGGCGGGAATTCATTCCTGATCCGGCGATAAAGTTCGTTGTTGCCGCCGCAAACCATTATCAAATTGACTTTTTCGCCCATTCCCATAATTCCTTCCAAGGCCGGCAAAATAAAATCTTTGGCTAATCGGCTGACAAATAAAACCGTTTTGAAATTATTGCTTATCCCCAACTTCCGTTTGAGACGCATCGGATCGTACCCGGCATAGAATTTTTGACTGACGGGAATTCCGGTCACTTCAATTTTTTCCTTGTCAACGCCGACGCGAACAAGATCGTCCTTCACCCCGTCAACCGCCACAAAGTACCGGTCAATCAGCGGCACGTTATAATAGGAATGGCCGTGGTAATCGGTTACCACCACCGCCATGGGAATTCCCGGGAAAAGCTTGCGGCAAGGCGGCGCCACCATGGGCGCGGGAATCACATTGGTAAAAATCACGCCATCAGGCGACAAACGCTTCAAATAGCGTCCGATGCGACGCCGAAACAGTTGCTGGAAGCCATTAGCCTTGCGAAACGCCAATGATATTGACTCAATGTCAAAAGTTTGATAAACCGCGCCCCAAACCGCCGGCAGGCGGTCGTTGGTAATGTCATAAAAAATCTCAAAGAATTTCCCCAACGCCGGCTCAATTTCGCGCAGATCAACGTGGATTATTTTCAAATCCGGCAAATTTTGGCGCGCGTATTCTTCCAGCGCCTGCGCCGCGCGGATATGCCCCCAGCCGGTCTTCATTGAAATGACCAGTATTTTTTTTGCCATAAAGCCGTTATCCGCAATGATCGGCGTCAAACCTTTCCTTGGTGAATCGCCGCAAAAATTCGTTTTCTTCATCGCCGGCACCCCAAAAGTCCAACCGGGTTTGCCGCAAAAAAACCGCCCGGCCCGCGTCTTTCCACTTGCGCACCACGATCTTGTTGACCAACCTGTCAACATCGCCGTCCTTCCAGGTTTCCGCCAATAACTGCCGCCGCACCCATTCAAAAGACGTCGCCCAGATCAATTTCGTTTTATGCTGGCGGTCATCGGAAATAAAATACACCCTGCCCCAGTAGAGCTTGTTGTTTTTGTCCGTCTTGAATTTTTCCTTAATGATTTTCATTTAATTTACCCATGATTGGTAATATATCACGAAGAAAACGCCATTTATTTATACTACGAATAAATAACTGCCCTATTCTTCTCCTTCACCGCCACCGCGAAGTAATTCTTCCTATCTAAAAATAATAACAACAAAATAATCAGATTAAACAAAATCAGTATTTCACCCATAAAGATTGCTCCTCTAATTAAAGCTTGGTCGGCATAAATATTGCCATAATCATTGTAAGCGCGATATATTCCTAAAGCCGAATTGATAATATTGATAGTGGCAGATAATAATCCCAAATACCAACCCATCCGCTTACGAGAAAACAACAATATTGCTGACAAAAAAATATCCACCTCCAATTACTAATAACGAAGACATGCCGGCTATTAACCATTGCAAAGAAAAAATATCATCAACCACGAAGCAATTTTTGTTTTGATTGGAATTTGGAATTTGGAATTTGGATTTTGTTTGATATTTTATCCATTAAATATTTTTTATTATTTTGCGCTCATTTCATCCTTAATCTTATCCGCAAGAATCATTTTGACCAACGACTGGTAAGGCACATCCCGCTTATTGGCAATCTCTTTTAATTTAACGATCATATTTTCCGGCAAACGAATGGAAATGGCACGGGTTGAAAATTTCAAATTGGGAAATTGGATATCGGTTTTCGCGTCGCTCCAATCAATATAGTCGGCACTATCATTTTTAGCCCAAAACTCCCGCTCTTCATCTTGGGTTTTAAATTGCGGAACGGTTTTTAATTTTTTGCTCTTATCGCTCATATTGTTTTAAGTAAATATCCTTTTCTTTTTTGCTCATCGACCTGGCCGAAATCACACGTATTTTGAAATTTCTGATTGTAAAAACTTCAAATAAAAACCTGCCTTCGTTGGTGCGGCCAAGAACATAAAAACGCTTTTCATCATCCAAAGAATGTTTTTCATCCGCCTGAATCAAAAGCGGCCGATTGGCGAATACCTCCTCACACTCCCAAAATAAAACCTCGTGTTTTGTCCAATTTTTATCAATATTGCCTTTATCCCAATCAAACCCCTGAATATCGGCAAAATCAAATTCTTTCATTGTATATTATGATTATATACAAATACAAATTACTTTGTCAAGCCGCTATCATCCCCCGCTTTATCTCTCGCCTTCTCCACCGCCGCAAAATAATTCTTCCGGTCAATTAAAAGCAACAATAAAGCCGTCAAAGCGGACAAAGATATTAAAACCAATATTACCAAAAACCACAATACCATACCAACTATTGGTAGCCAAACAATCAGTAAAATAGGTGATATGACTAACAAAAATAACGCCACAATGCCAGCCCACCAGCCGTATTTTTTCCCTGATCCCAAGCTAACCGCAACTAACATTAAAAATATTCCAAAAAATAATTCATAATTTAGCTTTAATATCCCTGCATTGATAAAATTCCATATAAATATCAGGCTTAGGATGGCCAGAAAAGCTTCAATTCCAACCCAATATAAACTAAACTTTTTTCTAAACACCAAATATCCTGCAAGAATAAGCGGCAAAACTACATAAGTGATATTTATGTCCATCAAAAAAACAACGAGCTAATCAAAAAAATTATTGCGGCTGAAATTTTTGTTTTAACAGAAATTTTGATTTTACTTGATACTTGGTTCATTGAATTTTGTCTCGGATATTCGAATATTCGGTTTTCGAATATTTTTTACATTGGCATGTTGCCGTGCTTGCGGGCGATTTTTGGCTCGCGCTTGGTCAACAGCGATTCCACCAGTCGGATCAGAATTGCACGCGTGTCTTTGGGATGGATCACCATATCCACCTGCCCCAATTTCGCCGCGGAAAATGGATTGATGAATTCGCGCAATTCTTCGGCTTTTTCGGCCTCAACTTTTTCGGGATTTTTGGCCGCGGCGATTTCACGGTGGTAAATAATCTTGGCGGCCTGTTGCGGCCCCATCACGGCAATTTGCGCCCCCGGCCAGGCAATCACGCGATCGTACCCCAATTGGCGGCTGGCCAGCGCGATGTAAGCGCCGCCGAACGCCTTGCGCAAAATCACGCTCACTTTGGGCACCGCCGCAGCGGCATAGGCATATAGCACCTTGGCGCCGTGCCGGATAATGCCGCCGTGTTCTTGCGCCGTGCCCGGCAGATAGCCGGAAGTATCCACCAAATTGACCAACGGCAGATTGAACGCATCGCAAAAATTCACGAACCGCGCGATTTTATCCGAGGAATCAATGTCCAAAACGCCGGCCATAATTTTGGGCTGGTTGGCCACCACGCCCAGCGAACGGCCGTTTAGCCGCGCGAATCCCACCACCGCGTTGGCGGCAAATCCGGCCTGCACTTCCAAAAACGAATTGCCGTCAAACACTTCCCCGATCACTTCCCGAATGTCATAACCCTTGGTTTCCTCTTCGGGAACGATGCCGGCCAGCTTGGCGCTCTCTTCCTTTTCAAACAATTCCGACAGGATTCCTTTTGAACGCGGCGCATCGTCAACGTTGTTTTGCGGCAAATAGCCCAAAAGTTTTTTCACTCCGGCAAAACATTCCCTTTCGTCGGCATATGGAAAATGGGCACAGCCGGACTTGGCACAGTGCGCCGCCGCACCTCCCAGCGCGTCCAGCGTCACTTCTTCGCCGGTAACTTTTTTCACCACTTCCGGACCGGTGATAAACATTTGGCCGATGCCGTCAACCATAAAAATGAAATCCGACAATCCCGGCGCATAGCACGCGCCGCCGGCCGACGGACCGACAATCACCGAAATTTGCGGCACCACCCCCGACGCTTTGACCATGGCATTGAAAATTGCCGCGTATCCGTCCAAACTGGCAACCCCCTCTTGAATGCGCGCGCCACCCGAATCAATGATGCCGATTGCCGGACAACCGGTTTGGCGCGCCATTTCAATCACCTTGACGATTTTTTTGCCGTGCGCCTCTCCCAGCGATCCGCCCATCTTGGTGAAATCCTGGCTGTAAACACAAACCGGCCGGCCGCCGATCTTGCCAAATCCCGCGATCACCGCATCGCCGGGAACTTTTTTCTTGTCCAGCCCCAGCCGGTCAAAACGGGTTTCCGCCAGCGAATCAAGCTCCGTGAAAGTTTCCGCGTCCAAAAGCGCGCCAATCCGCTCGCGGGCGGTGAGCTTGCCTTTCTGGTGCTGTTTTTCCGCCGCGGCCGGATCTTCCAACCCTCCTAATTTTTTCTCCAATTCCTTGATTTCTTTTTCAAAATTCATAGTAGTAAATTAAAAATGCAAATATCAAAATTAAAAATGACAGATTAAAATTTAAAATCGCCCAATTTTTAATTTTACATTATCATTTTGATTTTTGATTTTTCAATTTTGAATCTTAACGGTTAATTTTTTGAAGATATTCATCATCTGGCTTACAATTTGTCCCAAAAGGACGCGATTGTCAACCTCTCGGCCTGTTTCAATTTTAACCGATGTGGCGATTTTTTCCATCCCCCGACCGAAACTTTCAACATTGGTGTTGACGCCGATGCCGATTACCGAAGATCTCACCTTCCCGCAAACGGCATTTTCCGTCAACACGCCGCAAATTTTCCTGCCGTTCAAATAAACGTCGTTGGGCAGTTTGATCATCGGCTCAACGGCAAAATTCTCTTTGACCGCGCCGGCGGCGCAAAACGCCGCCAAAATGGTGGCGATCTGCAAATCCGCGATATCTCCCGGCGGCAAAATCACCGAAAAATAAAGTCCTCCCTCCGGCGACGCCCACGGCGCCCCCCCTTTCCCGTAGCCTCCCGCCTGCCGCCGCGCCCAAACAACCGTCCACGGCGCCGCGCCTTCGGCCGCCAACCTCTTCGCCTCAACATTCGTGGACCCCGCCTCCTCCAACTCAATGACATTAAAATTATTTTTCGTATTCATAAAAAACTAGTTTTACCGATCATCGCCATACCGCTTGGGGATCGCTCACCTCGCCCTTCTCACAGCTGTAAATCCAGCAATGGAAAAACATATTTTAACCAATGCGAGGGCTAAAATTTATCAAAAATAAAATATAAAATAAATTAACAAACAACAATAAAGCTATAATGATATTTATTATCAATATTTTTACATTTTTTGATTTGGAAAATAATATTAAGGAATAAATAAAAGCAGAAACTAGTCCAAACATTTTTAACAAAAATAAAGTATTTGATAATTGTGGCAATTGATTAAAACTAAAAATACTAAATCTTGAAAATTCTCCGGCAACCGGCGAAACACTAAAAAAAATTTCCCTAATCCAAGAATAGAGTATAATTGTTGATTGTGGCCACATAACCTCCGGGACCAGAAACATCGCCAAAAAAACCGCCAGCCATATTTTTTGCTTTTTTGCCATAT